>CALBMD010000476.1 GCA_937896265.1 uncultured Pseudomonadota bacterium | reverse complement strand
CTTAGTAGCTACTCCTCAGCTAGATGCTATGTGGGCGCAAAATACTTGGCAGGCTCCCCAGTTTATTGAATTTGATTCCATTGGTGATGCTGTAAAAAAATTAACAGCAATCCAGCCGCTTTGGGCGCCTTATATCCATTCACTAGCAAGACGTAGTGAACTCATTCGAGAAAAATTGCCTTATGTGAGCACCAAAAGGCTTAAATTTGGTAAGCCAGTGCCTAGCTCTGCTTTGGGGAGCTTTACGCTACTTAGGCCAAATCTCATGCTGGCAAGTCCTAAGTGTCGTGAAAGTATTGTCAATGGTTCTTGGGAGTTTGAAGAGGATAAGGAGACACCACCTAGTAGGGCTTATTTAAAGCTCTGGGAGGTCTTTTCTCGCATGAATATAGTTCCTTCCCAAGACTCTGTTTGTTTAGAAATTGGTGCTGCCCCTGGCGGCTGGGCCTGGGTGCTTTCTCAATACTGTCAGAAGCTTTTTACTATAGATCGCGCCCCGCTTGCTCCACAGATTGCTTCGCTTAAAAATATTTCACACAAAATTGGGAATGCTTTTACTACTAAACCAACAGATTACCCTGAGATTGATTGGATCTTCTCTGATATTATAGCCTATCCACCTAAATTGCTTGATTGGTTGGAACCGTGGCTAAAAGGCCAAAAAGCATGTAATTTTGTGTGCACCATCAAGCTGCAAGACAGAAAGCATTATCAGGTCATTGAAGATTTTGCCAAAATTCCAGGAAGTAAGCTCTTTCACCTCTACCATAATAAGCACGAATTGACCTGGATCTTGCTTAGAAACCAAGATAAATTAAAGTCACTTCGGTAAAAGTTATCTTTCTCGCTGAGGTTTTTCATGTTTGGGATCAGTTTTATTGAATTATGTGTCATTGCGATTGTTGCGCTAGTTTTTGTCGGCCCAGAAAAATTACCACACTTAATGAAACAGTTTGGTAAATTTTTTGTGCAGGTCAGGCGGATGAGTAGCGAAGTGAAGGCTGGCTTTGATTCAGTGATTGCTGAGGCTGAAAAAGAGCTAAAAGTGGAGGAAGAGCGAGCTATGAAGTCAGCTAACCCCTCTATTGCTCCAAAAAGCTCAGAAACGGCTCCTCCTGATAGTATTTCAACCTAGTAGTTTTACTTGGCTTTCTTGAAGGCTCGAATTTTAATTATCAATTTCTCAATCATAGCGTCATCCACTAAGGCTCCCCAGGGGGCCATTGATGGAGAAAGGCCAACGGCAGCACCACCTTCTTTAATCACTTTGGCAATCCGCTCATCATCTGTTTTTTCCTGCCACTTAGCGTCAGTAAAATCCCTTGGGTGTGGCACTAAAGCTTGACCAGCTGGTGTTTTGCCATCGCCATGCTCACCGTGGCATGACAGGCAAAGATTTTGGTAAGTTTTATCAACCGGCGAGAGCATTACTGTGGTAGTTGCGCCTGAATCTTTTGGTAAAGACCCGTTTTGATCTAAAGAGGGTAATACCTTGTTAGCTGTGACTCGCTCTTCATCAATTTTTTGCCAGAAAGGACGCATGTTAAATTGATCAGAGCAAGCGCTTAATAATAATAAAAAAGCCAGACCGGCAATTTTGACCTGAACCATCGGAGCTCCCTACTAGCGTTACGCCATCCAAGAGTTTATATCCCGGATCCGAATTTCTAGTTGTGTGCAGCGTTGCTTTGTCGTCGCGAAATCCTTATGTACCAACATGTACACTGCGGTTTCGCTCCTCCTCGCGCCTTGCACTCAACCGAACTTCGAATCTTTTGCATTTATTCGTAACTTTCAAAAAATTTCACTTCTCGGTCATATATTATATGAAACGCTACCGTTCAAGTAGTCAACATTTTTCACGCGGCCATCATTCTTATCTTTATAATAAAAATGTTGATACAGCTTATCATAAGCTAAGTAACTATATTCAAAAACAACAAGTAGATTAGTATTTAGCTGCAAACCTAGACCAAATGTCATTCCCCATTGAGAGAGATTTGGCTTTGGCGAGGTTAGCGACGAGCAAGGCCCGTTCAGCTCGTCAGCCTTACACTCTTGAAAAAGGGCTGGTTGGCTGGTTTGAATATCACGGTGGTTATAGTCTATGCCTATTATGTAGCGATCAAGTATTCTATAAGATGCATTGAGAACAGTAGTGGCAACTTTTGTTTTAGCTTTTGGATAAAAAAACTGATCAATATCAAGCTCTGAGCAAGAGTGGTAGTCGACAATACTAACATTTGGATCTTGATCATCAAAGAAATTTTTCTGGTAGCCGATGCCAGCTTTAAGCCCTCGAAGGGCAGGTTTGCTGCCATCAAGTTCTAGTCCAAGAGCAAAGCGTCTAGTTGAAAAGCCCTTTTTGCGGCTAGGGTCTTGTTCCATAGCACAGCTTTTTTTCATTCCTTGCAAGAACCACTTCTCGCCATCAGAACCAAAATTATTGCCATCATTAGACCCAGCGATTTTTAGAAAAAGACCCTTTTGTAAGAAAACTTGGGCATAAACACCACTATAACGCTGGGGATTCTTTTTAACTAACAGCTGTCCTTCACCATTACCAAAAAAAAGGCCTATATTGGCACCTGATAAGATATAGTCCAAAGTTACATTGAGAGCTACAGCTAGCTGTTTGTAGCCTGAATCTTGGAAGCTAGAAGCCAAGAGGAGGTTGCTAGTATCTGGCACTCTTGTTACACCATCATGGCTTAAAAAGGATAAAGCTAATTTAGGCTTGATATCTGTTGTAAAAGAGAAGTCTTCCAAAAAAAGTAGCTCAGAATTCCCAATTAGAGGGCGATCATTTAGAAAAGGCTTTTTTTCAAACTGAGTGTTGAGGGGAGCGTAAGGATTAAAAGCTAAATTACTTTTGATCCCTTCTGTTGATACATGAGCAAGGTTAAATCCTGCAGCTTGCATGCTAAGGCAATTTTGCGAACCGCCAGTAGCCTTATTTAAATTTTGCGGGCAAGAAACGCGAAATTTAGGGGTGATGGTTAGCTCTTCTTGTTGGCCAAATAAGCACAGTGGCAAGAAAAAAACCAAAAAAAGTATTTTTTTGACAAGGTTTACTGACCGCATAGTGCTTCCCTTGAGAAAAGAATCTGAAATCTTAGTTTATAAGTCATAGGCAATCTTTGCCAGTGTAATCATTTTTGTGCCAAGAGCTTGTCACTAGTCGTCTATTTGACAGAAATCGTATGACGGCATCTGGTAATAAAATTCCTATCTTATTTATTATCGTTTGATTTTGTTAGCTATTATTGCAATCAAAAGCAGCTATAACTTGGCACGAAATTTGAAGGTGAATGAAGGAGCATTCTAGGGAGCAAGGTTATGGCTGATGAACCAAAGGCAGAAGAAGGCGCCGAAGACGCGGCGAAGAAAAAAAAGAAACTTATTATCATCATTGCAGGCGCTGTTGGTCTTGTTTTGATTCTTGGCTTAGCTGGCTTTTTTATGTTTAAAGGCTCTGGCTCGCACTCCGAAGAAGCGCAAGCTGCAGAAAAAACAGAGGGCGGGGAGCACGGTAAGGAAGAGAAGAAAGCGGAAGAGCACGGCGCTAAGGCGAAGGGAAAAAGCGGCCACGGAGCACCTGCTGCTGATGAGGAAGCTAAAAAAGAGGGGCATGGCGAAGCAGCTGCAGAAGGTCACGGCGCAGCTGCCTCTGGTCATGGTGAAGCAGTTGCCGAAGGTCACGGTGCTGCCGCTTCCGGTCATGGCAAAAAAGAAGAAGCGGGCCATGGCGAAGCTAAAGCTGATGCTAAGAAAGCAGAAAAAAAGGAAGAAGGGATTAATTTTGGTCGCACTTATAATTTTGCACCGTTTCAATTAAATTTAGGTAACCCCCTTGAGAATCGTTATTTGCGTCTTGAAATATCTATTGAATACAAGAATGGGGATGCCCAGCTAAAAGAAATTGAAGCACGCAAATCTCAGCTAAGGGATGCTGTTGTCTCAGTAGCTTCAAGAAAGACAAGAGAATTTTTATTGGGGCCAGATGGCAAGGATCAGTTGCGCCTTGAAATTCTCAACCGTATCAATCAGTACATGGATTCAAAGATAGAGGCTGTTTATATCACTGATATTTTGATTGAGTAAGCAGGGGATATGCTATGGCAGATGAAAGCTCAAGTTTAGGACCTGAAGACTTTGGTCTTGGCTCTGATTTTGACCAAGCTTTAGCTGATGCAACTTCGGAAGGGGGCCGAGGAGGTCGAAGCGGGATACCTGGTGGTCCTGATTCAACCCGCTTGGCAAAAGTTGATTTTTCAAAGTTGAAGATGATTTTAGATGTGCCTTTGAAGGTCTCTGTGGAACTTGGGCGGACAAAAATGCTTGTTAATGATCTTTTGCAGTTAGGCCAAGGTTCTGTCATTGAGCTTGATAAAATCGCTGGTGAGCCCATGGAGATTCTCATCAACGATAAACTTGTGGCTATGGGTGAAGTTGTTGTTGTCAATGAGAAATTTGGTGTTCGGTTAACAGACGTTGTTTCGCAATTTGGTTTGGGTGATCTAGAAAGTGACACAATGAAGTAATTCTATATGAGGGATACTGTGGTCTTTAGAACGCTTACATTATGGATGCTTTTGTCGACCAGCTGGTCATTTGCTAATGAAAAATTACAACAGGCTTCTCCAGTTAAGGGTGAGAGTGACCAGATAGTCAATGTTGGTGTTGTAGATGGAGATGCAACAGAAGAAATATCAATTGTAAATATTAGGTTAAGTGCTAAGCCGCCTTGGCGTAGTTTAAATATAGAAGATCATGGTGGCTTTATTCAAGTAACATTGCCAAACACAGTAGTGTTAGATCCAGGTAAATTTATTGAAATAAAAAGCCCATTTTTTGAAAAAATTGTTCTCTATCAAGCAAAGCCTACTTTAGCAATCGCTAGAATTTTTACGAAAGAAGATGCTGCAAAGATTCGTAAATTCACTGACGCAGAAGTGCTTGATGCCAGAGTTGTCATTACCTTAGACCATAAAGGCTTGCGAGCAGATCTTAGTCAGAAATCGCCTTTGATAGAAAGTAACACCAAAGTAGTTGATAATGCACCCATAGAAGTTAAAGCACAACCACCTGCTGAAAATGAACAAATCAAAGCAGTGGCAACTGAAATTATTGAAGTGCAGTCTGAAGAAGACCCCTTGCAGAAAAAAATAAAGCTAGCAGCATGGATTAGCGCTTTTTTAATAGTTTTATTACTGACTGCTCTGACGTCTGGCAGAATGATTAGAAATAGAAAAATCTTAGAAAGTCAGCAACCAGCGATACAAATGAAGGCCCTTAGTCATCTTAACTTGGCTCCTAAGCAGAGGCTTAGTCTGGTTCAAGTAGGGAATGAAAAAATTCTTCTTTCAGTATGTCCAGATCAAATATCGCTTATTACGCATATAAAAGACGACGTGGCGATTGATGCTTCGTTAATAAGAAAAACCGGTCCTCAGTTGTTAGAAGGTGCGCAAGTAAGGCAAAAGCCTGCTATGGCAGAAGAACCAATTAGAAGGCCTATTGAGCGTCATCAAACACCAAAGGAAAAACCAAAAGAGGTTGCAAGCCAAATTAAACGCCCAGTGGATATGCAAAGACCAAAGGCGCAAGCTCATGCTAGCGGTAAAAAGATAAGCTATGCGGTAGGTGACGAAGGTATTGTTTCAAAGCTAGATAAAGATAGTGGTAATCAATCTGCTGAGAGAGCAATTGAAGACGTTACAAAACTTATTCGCGATAAACTAAAGACGCTACCAAGAATTTGAGGGTGATCACTTGTTTGTGCCTTTTTTGTCAAAGATACGCTACTTAGCTTTTGTCATTTCTGGTTTTTTTACCCAGATTATTTTAGCTGCTCAAACTAGCTTACCTACCCTTTCTTTTAGCTTAGGTGAGAGCGATAGCGCAGATCAAGTTGTGCCAATTATTAAGATTTTGGTTGTGCTTACTGTCTTGACAGTAGCTCCTGCTATTTTGCTAATGACAACTTCATTTACACGCATTCTGATCGTTCTTGGGTTTGTTCGCCAAGCTCTTGGCACCCAAACAATGCCGCCTAATCAAGTGCTCCTGGGTTTGGCTTTGTTTTTAACTTTTTTTACTATGTCACCAGTTTTTTCTGTTATGCACGAAAAAGCTATTTTGCCCTACATCGATAAAAAAATTAGTCAAGAAGTTGCGTTAGATGAGCTTAAAGAGCCTATGCGCAAATTTATGCTTAAAGAAACGAGAAAAGATGATTTAGCACTTTTCTATCAGATTTCAAAAAGTGAAAAGCCAATAGCTCAAGACGATGTTCCTTTATCGCTTTTGATGCCAGCATTTATGATTTCTGAGCTAAAAACGGCATTCCAAATAGGTTTTTTAGTCTATGTGCCTTTTTTGGTAGTTGATATGGTTGTGTCTTCAGTATTAATGGCTATGGGTATGATGATGTTGCCGCCAACAGTTGTCTCTTTGCCATTTAAATTAATTCTTTTTGTACTTGTTGATGGTTGGTCGCTTATAGTTTCCTCTGTTGTTCGCAGCTTTCAGATATTTTCATGAGGTGTGAAAATGAATCAGCAAGCAATTATTGATATAGGCATGGAATCTGCTCTTTTGACTATGAAAATAGCAGCCCCTGCCTTGCTTGCTATCATGGTTACTGGTTTTCTTGTGTCAATTTTTCAAGCTGCCACTCAAATAAATGAACAAACACTATCTTTTATTCCCAAGGTATTGGCGATGACGGCAGCTCTCTTTTTTACTGGTCCATGGATCCTTCAGACAATGATTTTTTTTACAAAAAGGGTTTTTGAAGCAATTCCATCTGTTGCTAATTAAGAAGAGAAGAACGTGTATAATATCGATGTTGAGGCGATTCTAAGATATACGTTAATTCTTTTAAGAATTGGTGGATTGCTTTTTACCTTACCTTTTTTTTCCGAGTCTGTAATTCCTGTGCGCCTTAGAATTGTGTTGTCTTTTGTTTTAGCTTTTTGCTTCTTTCCAATTATTAGTGATGGATGGCGGTTTTCGCGCGATTATTCAGTAATGAATATTTTTTGGTGTCTCTTAAGTGAATTACTTGTTGGCATGAGTCTTGGATATGTTGCCAAACTTTTCTTTGAAGGCATCGTTATGGCAGCAAATTTAGTTGGCTATCAAATGGGATTTGGTACAGCTAGCTTACTTCTTCCTGGATCAGATACTGAAATAAGCTCATTTACGGCTCTTCACCGGATCGTTGTAATGTTAGTTTTTTTAGGCTTAAGTTTTCATTACATCTTTATTCATGGAATAAAGATGACTTTTGATTATATTCCTGCTGGCGGCTTCGCCTTTAATCTAGATTTTTGCGCTTATCTTGTCAAATCAACAGGCATGATTTTTGAGATTGCTTTGCAACTTGCTGCTCCTATACTGATGGCACTTCTCTTTACTATGGCCGCTTTGGGTCTTATTGCTCGCACAGTACCGCAAGTTAATGTTTTTGTTCTTAGCTTCCCATTTAGTTTTTTCATTGGCCTTTCTCTTTATGCAATTACGTTAGTCTACTTACCTGATTGGTTAAGTAAATTTTACAAGCAAACAGCGATTGATTTTTTAGGATCTATTAAGAGCTTAGTTCCTTAAGTGAGATAAATCGTGGCAGAAGAGTCTGAAAGCGGGCAAGAAAAAAGCGAATCCCCTACCGAGGAGCGTCGAGATGAATTTCGAAAGCGTGGTGAAGTTGTCATTTCGCGTGAGCTAAATTCTGTTTTATCGCTGATTGCCAGCATCACGATGCTGACTTTTGTCTTGAAAAAGATGATGGATAAGATGGTTTCTCTCTTTAAATCGCAATTTGAGCATTCAGGTATCTACCAAGTAAATGAAGAATTTGTTTTTTCTTATTTAAAACAGATGTGGGAGTATTTTTTACAGCTAGTAATTCCTATTTTCTCTATAACAGCTATCGTTTCTATGATAGCGACTTTTGGTCAAAGCAGACTGAATGTTTCCTTTGAAAAAGTGAAACCAAATTTTGGCAGGATGAATCTTCTAAGTGGCATGAAAAAAATGGTTTCTGGGCAGGCGTTTTTAGAGCTAATAAAAAGCATTGCTAAAATGCTTGTCATTGGATTTATTGCCGTCCTTATTCTCTATGGTGAATGGCATAAAATACCTGCTTTTATAAGCGTTGGTATTGGCAAAACTTGGACCTATTGGCTTGGCTTAACAAAGCAGCTCTTTGTTAGTGTTTCTTGTCTGCTTATAGTTGTTGCTGGATTTGATTATTTCTATTCTTATCAAGAGATAGAAAAACGTATGAAAATGACGAAACAAGAAGTGAAAGAAGAGTATAAGCAGCGCGAGGTTGATCCGATGCTACGTAACAGAATGCGTCGCATGGCCAGAGAGCTGCTCAATAAGAGAACTGTAGCAGCTACTTCTAAGGCGACAGTAATTATCACAAACCCGACTCACTTTGCAATCGCTTTAAAATATGAATTAGGTATGCCTGCGCCTATTATTTTAGCCAAAGGAGCTGATCTTATTGCCTTGAGAATGCGAGAAATTGCGAAAGATCACGATATACCCATTGTTGAAAATAAGCCCTTAGCAAGGACTTTATATAAGATAGGCGAGCTTAATAAAGAAATACCTAGTGAGCTATTTAAGGCTGTTTCAGAAGTGATTCGTTATGTGTTTAAAATTAAAGGCATTAGTTTGGCTAAAAAGCAAAGAGGAGCAAACTAGTCGATGACAAGCGTTGCAGAAACAAGAAGACGCGGTCTAATTGATTATTTAAAAAGTTCTGATATTCAATTTGCTATCGCTCTTATCGCTATTATTAGCATGATGTTTGTGCCACTTAAACCTTTTATTCTTGATATCCTTCTTGCGGTCTCTATTACTATCGGATTTTTATCGCTTTTAATAGCAATTTACATTGAAGAGCCACTTGAGTTTTCAACATTTCCTACTTTTCTTCTTTTATCAACTTTATTTCGTCTAGCCTTAAATGTTGCAACAACGCGAAATATTTTGCTTGATGGTCATCTTGGCCATGTCTCAAAAGTAGTATCTGCCTTTGGCAATTTTGTTGTTGGTGGCAATTATTTTGTTGGTTTTGTGATGTTCTTAATTCTTGTCATCATTAACTTTATCGTAATCACTAAAGGTGCTGGCAGGGTAGCTGAAGTTGGAGCCAGGTTTACATTGGATGCTATGCCAGGCAAGCAAATGTCTATTGATGCTGATCTTAACGCAGGTGTTATTGATAGAGAAGAGGCAAAAAAGCGAAGGCAAAAAATTGAAAATGAAGCAGATTTTTACGGTTCTATGGATGGTGCCTCGAAATTTGTACGTGGAGATGCTATTGCTGGCATCGTTATTACAGTCGTAAATATTGTCTTTGGTTTAGGAATTGGTGTCTTTCAGCATGCTATGAGCTTTAGTAATGCTGCTAAAGTTTATACTTTACTTACTATTGGTGACGGGCTTGTAAGTCAGATTCCAGCTATTGTTATTTCTGTGGCAGCCGGTATCATTGTTACTAGATCATCAGGCGATAAGAAGCTATCAAATGAATTGTCAAAGCAGATGCTTTTCCACCCTAAAGCATTTTTCCTTTGCTCTGCATTGATGATTGTTTTGGGATTGGTTCCAGGATTTCCAAAAATTTCTTTCTTTACACTTGGCATAACATTCTTCTTTTTAGCTAGATATGCTGAAAGTTTGACAAACCAAAGAGCTCTCGAAGCTAAAGCAGCAAAAGAAGAAGATAAAAAAGTGCTAAGTAAAGAAAACACTTTAGAATCTTTACTTAAAGTTGATACTTTAGCGCTTGAAGTTGGTGTTTCTCTTATACCTCTTGTAGATACTGACCAAAATGGAGAAGTATTAGAGCGTATTATTTCAGCTCGCAAGCAGTTTGCCCAAGATTTTGGCATTATAGTACCAATGGTCATGGTAAGAGATAATATTCAATTAAAAGCAGGTGAATACCAGATTTTATTGAAGGGCAATCAAGTTGCTAGAGGTAGCTTAGTTATAGATCATGAATTAGCCATGTCACCTGAAGAGATTTCTGATCCAATCGATGGTATTAAAACAAAAGAGCCAGCATATGGTCTTGATGCTGTTTGGATCAATTCTAGCCAAAGAGATGAGGCTTCTTTTAGAGGCTACACGGTTGTTAATTGCTCAACTGTTATCGTAACTCATCTTACTAAAGTGGTGTCTGAATACTGCGATGAACTTTTGGGACGTCAGGAGGTCCAAAGTTTAGTTGATTCTTTGAAAGAAAAAGCACCAAAAGTGGTTGAAGAGGTTTTATCAGCAGAGTCTTTAAGTTTAGGTACAGTCGTTAAAGTTTTGCAAAATCTTCTTAAAGAAGGAGTGAGCATTAAGGATCTTTTGACAATCTTTGAAACATTAGCAGATTACTGTAAAGAATTTAAGCATCCTGATATTCTATCAAGATATGTCAGAATTAGCCTTGGACGCGGTATTGTTTCTAAGTATTTAGATCAAGACGGTATTTTAGCAATGATGATTCTCGATAGGACAGTTGAAGATTTGATTATTTCAAGTATTGAACAAAGTCCAAATGGCGCTAGTGCGCTAAATTTAGATCCTTCTCTGGCGCAAAATCTACTCAGCCAGATCGCTTCAGCTGTTGGGCAATTTAATAAAATTGGCGCAATACCTCTTATTCTTTGTGGTGCTCAAATCCGTATCGA
>CALBMD010000475.1 GCA_937896265.1 uncultured Pseudomonadota bacterium | reverse complement strand
CCACCCAAGGCATCTATGCGGATAGTCGCTGACATCATTAGTTTTGTTAGTCAAGAGATGCCAAAATTTAATTCTATTAGTATAAGCGGCTATCATATGCAAGAAGCTGGCGCTGATTCGGCTCTAGAACTTGCTTATACCATCGCTGATGGTATGGAATACACAAAAGTTGCTCTCGAGCGAGGGCTTAGTATCGACGAATTCGCTCCCAATCTCTCTTTTTTCTTTGCTATTGGCCTTAATTTTTATATGGAAATTGCGAAACTGCGGGCAGCCAGAGTGCTGTGGGCAGAATTTATACAAACTCTCAATCCAAAAAATGCTAAGTCACTTATGCTTCGAACCCACTGCCAAACATCAGGTTATAGCTTAACAGAAAAAACTCCTCTCAATAATGTTATCCGAACAACTATAGAGGCGCTTGCTGCCGCTTTTGGCGGCACTCAATCTTTGCATACCAATGCTTTTGATGAAGCGATTGCCTTACCAACAGATTTTTCAGCAAAAATAGCAAGAAATACACAACTTATTTTGCAAGAAGAAACAGATATTTGCAAAACTATCGATCCCTTTGGCGGCAGCTATTTCATGGAATCTCTTACCATGGACCTTTGCCAAAAAGCCAGATCGCTAATTAAAGAAGTGCAGGAAGCAGGAGGCATGACTAATGCCATATTATCTGGCTTAGCTAAATCAAGGATTGAAGAGGCAGCCGCTAGAAAACAATCCAGACTCGATCAGGGACAAGATGTTGTCGTTGGCGTTAATAAATACCAAAATACTGATGCAGAACAGCATTACGAGATCCGTTCTGTTGATAACATTGAGGTTTTGCAAAATCAACTTAACAGACTAAAGATACTAAAAGCCACACGCAATGAGACTTTGGTAAAAGAAGCGCTATCAATGCTTAAGGCCAGCTGTTTAAGCGATAAAAATTTAGTTCCCCCTGCTATTTTAGCAATGCGCTCTGGTGCTACCGTCGGCGAAGTTTCTCTTGTTTTAGAAGAGGTATATGGACGTTTTGAAGGAGCAAATTTAGCTGTGTCAAATATTATTGCTAGTGGTTACAAAGATAATGACCTATTTATCCAAACAAGAAATCGGGTGTTAAAACTAGGTCAAAAATTAGGACGACAGCCTAGAATCTTAATCGCCAAGCTAGGCCAAGACGGCCATGATAGAGGCTCAAAAGTTATTGCTGCTGGTTTTTCAGACCTTGGCTTTGATGTCGATTTAGCACCTTTGTTTTTAAGCCCTAAAGAAGTAGCAAAACAAGCTATTGAAAACGATGTTCACATCGTAGGTATTTCGACGCAAGCTGGTGGCCATACGACGCTGATACCTGAACTTATTTTGTCCCTTCGCGATGAGGGTGGCGAAGAGATAAAAGTAATTTGCGGCGGCGTTATTCCCAAGCAAGATTATGCTCTGCTGCAGAACTCAGGGGTAAAAGCCATATTTGGCCCTTCAACGCCTCTTTTAGACTCTGTGGCCGTAGTCCTTGAACTTTTGGAACAGTCAAATGGATGACAAAGAAAATCTACTGCTAAAACTTAAGCAAGGCGAAAGAGCAGCTTTAGCCAAAGCAATTACTTTGCTAGAAAGCAGCCGCGACAGCGATCAGCCACTTAAAAAGTGGCTACTTGATCATTTATCCACCAACAACGCAACTAACAGTATCCGTATAGCTATAAGCGGCATACCTGGAGTAGGTAAATCCACTTTTATAGAGACTTGGAGTCTTTTTTTATTAGCAAAAGATCCCAAGCTAAAAATCGCTGTGCTTTCTGTGGATCCTGCCTCTTCTGTAAGTAAAGGCAGCATTATGGCTGATAAAACACGCATGAGTCATCTTTCCCGCCATGAAAAAGCTTTTATTCGCCCAGCAAGTGCTGAAGGCTCTTTTGGTGGTCTTGCTGAATACAGTCGAGAAATCATCTTTCTTATGGAAGAGGCTGGATACAATTTCATTGTACTTGAAACCTTAGGTGTCGGACAAACCGAGTAT
>CALBMD010000474.1 GCA_937896265.1 uncultured Pseudomonadota bacterium | reverse complement strand
AATACCCTTTCTTTCATCTTCGTCCTTTCGGTCCACGGCATAAGACCCCTCCTCAGGAGTATGACCCGATGACAAAGAGGGTATAATCCGATAACATAAACTAGTCAGTTGACCAACTCTTTAGCTACCAAAAATTCATCGTTAGTACCTTGGAGGATGTTGAGCTTTCCTCCAGATTGGACATAAAGCCGAGTCGCAGTTTCCAGAATACTCTGGTATGGGTAGTTTTTTCTATTTGCATGCCAGAGCGCCCGCAGAATAAGACCTAAGAAATTATCTTGCCCACCTTTAACTTCTTGAGCAGCGATAAAAGATACAACCTCCGGAGCAATAGGCGGGAGGATGTTTACCTCATATGGATGAGGTTTCTGGGTAGGGCGTAGAGCTACACAATCAATATCAAAAGCTACCGGCATGATGCTACATGAATAGCCTTTTTCTCTTATTTTATTGATCGCTTGAGGGGTGATTTCTCGCGTAGCTGGATTCAGCTCACCGCCAACAGAGGTTATCCCTGATGGGTAGTTGATTAAGGTTGTTGTACCGCCTTCAACGACATCAAGCATCCTTTCCGAAGTCCCTTTTACCTTAATCTTGCCAACAGAAATCATCTCCGGAACATAGGCGGCCAACCAAGAAGATAGCTGCCAACCATTGATAAAGCTCCCTAGGACCTGGGCGTTGAAGAAGATGGCAAGCTCCGCTGTTCGGCCTTGAAACATCGCCCCTAAGGCGCGCTGGTCACCAATAGTATTGATATGGGTGGGCATAATAAAGCGCACATGCGATTTATCCTTGGGTGATTCAAGATGCTCTCTGCCTGATACCTCGATGTCGCGAAAATCAGGATGCAAGCTGTTTGCAAGCTGGGTAAGGGCAAAGGCTATGGCGATGATGGGTGTTTGATATCCCGCTGTTTTCATTATGATGTATGTGGGGGGTGCTAGCATTATAAAGGCTACCATGATGAGGTGTCCCCTTAACCAGGCTAACATTCTTAGAGTCTGGCTTGCAGCACTAAAAGGCAAAGGTTGCCAGCGGGTAGCTTCTTTTAAATAAGATTCATACTTAACACGCCGCAGTCGATTGAGTTCTTGGGAGGAGTGGTGGCGGTCTTTGTTATCTGTAGAGAGTGTAATCTTAGTTTTTGCTAGTTCAATAGCGTTATCTCCAATCGCTTGACGTAAGGCATACCAATCAAAAAAGATCTCTTCTAGCTTTTCAAAACGCTCAGGGCTTAAAGTTCCTGCCCGGGCACCTTTGAGAAGAGCTTGTCTTGTAGCGAGCATGATAAAATATTGTTTTTCGATGATTTCTTTATTCATTAAGCGGTCAGCTTTGCGGTGCTTTTTTACCCACATATCTTGCTTTTTATTGAGAGCTGGTGAGTTAGTAATGTTCTCTGGGTTAAAGAGATTATAAAAATCAGAAGCTGGATATTCTTCGTGGATTTTCAGAAGCTGCCCTCGAAGTCGCTTAACTGTATGAGTGACTTCTTCATATTCTGTCGTTACATCAAAATCAGGTAACTCTGGCCTTTCTTGTGCTTGTGCAAAGCAAGATAGAAGCGCGATAAGAATAAAAACAGTTTTTCGGAAAAAGATCATAATTTCCTCTCAAAAAGTGGCACATGTTCTAAGTGCGACGCACCATAGCAAGGTTAAATAGGGACAACAAGGAAGGAGTGCTATAATCGAGGTTATGAGGTTTCATCAATTAAATGCCAACTTATGGCTGTCGCAAATATTTGCCTTGCACGTCTTATTCTTTGCCTCTCCTACTTCAGAGTCGATGCCTATAGGAGTCATTCTTGGCATAGGTGGCTTTTTGTTGCTCTTTGCTTCGGCATGCCACTTAAGTCCTATACGGCAAGATGGGGGAGTGCAAGGGGTCTATCGATGGGTACGCCATCCACAACTTGTGGGAGCCCTGCTTCTTGGTTTAGGAATGAGCTTTGCCGCCCTAAGTTTTTCTAGTCTTTGCCTATTATTGTTACTTTTTCCTTTCTACGCTTCACAGCAGATAAAAGCGCAAGAACAGAAGTATGCCGCAGAGTTGCAAGCTAGCTATATCGAATATAAAAACCAGGTACCGCAATTTTTTCCCGGCTTAGGCTTGCCTTGGGCTAGGCGGCGAGAAAAATTAGAAGTAAACAGGGTAAGCTTCAAAGAATTGGCATCGAACGTGTATTTTATTGGGATTTTTCTCCAAGTTGGCATAGTTTATTTACTATTGCTGATTAAAATGCACTAACGGAGCCATTGTGATGACGCTACCTCACTCTTATCCGTATACGGATTTCCTCGATATTCATTCCAAACTTACCGAGGATCAAAACCTTGTTATTGCCAGTGTCCGTGATTTCGTGGCGAAAGAAGCAGAGACGCGGATTACTGAATGCTACCGTCATGAGGATTTTCCCAAAGACCTCATCCCCAAATTAGGCGAGCTAGGCCTGCTTGGTTCCAATCTCGATGGCTATGGGCTGCCAGGACTTGATGCGATTTCTTATGGTCTCATTATGAAAGAGCTTGAGCGCTGTGACTCTGGCTTGCGTAGCTTTGCTTCTGTGCAAGGTGCCCTTGTTATGTACCCTATCCACGCCTTTGGTTCTGAAGAACAGAAGAAACGTTGGCTGCCAAAGTTGGGTAGCGGTCAAGCTGTCGGGTGTTTTGGTCTTACTGAATCAGAAGGTGGCTCTGATCCTGGAGCAATGGGCACCAAAGCTGAGTTTAAAGATGGTAAATGGCTGCTCAATGGTTCCAAGATGTGGATTACCAACGGTAATATGGCCGATGTTGCTGTTGTTTGGGCGAAAACGCCACAGGGTGTGCGTGGATTTGTTGTACCTTGCGATCTGCCAGGATTTAAAGTGATCCGAATGAAGGATAAGCTGTCGCTGCGAGCTTCTGTTACTTCAGAACTTTATTTCGATAATGTACAGTTGCCAGAGAGCGCTATTTTGCCAAAATCAGATGGACTAAAGAGTGCGCTTAGCTGCTTGAGTCAAGCTAGGTATGGAATTGCCTGGGGAGCTATGGGTGCTGCTGAAGCTTGTTTTGATGAGGTCTGTGCTTATGTGAAAGAGAGAATTTTATTTGGCAAGCCACTTGCATCGAAACAGCTGGTGCAAAGAAAGCTCGCTATTATGCTCTCGAAAATCACTCAAGGAAACTTGCTATCGCTTAGGCTAGGCGAACTCAAGAACGAAGGTAAGCTGCATTTTGCGCAAGTAAGTATGGGCAAGCAAAATAACTGTGAAGTAGCTTTGCAGGTGGCAAGGGAGTGCCGTGATATTTTAGGCGGCAATGGCATTATGGATGAGTATAAAACCATGCGCCACATGTGTAATCTAGAGACAGTGATTACCTATGAAGGAACAAATGATATTCACCTTCTGATCCTGGGCTCCGCTATAACAGGGATTCAGGCATTTTAGTCGCTGTCAGTAAATACCTTCAACACTATGCAGAAAAAGACTCTCTCCTACCTGAGGGTATAAGTGACTATGCAGTCATTGTCCCTTGCTTGGCAGAGAGCCAGTCTTTACCAACACTACTAGCTAGTATTGAACAAGCAGCTCTTGCTGCTAGCGTCAAGGTCTTGGTTCTTTGTGTTATCAATAATACAGCAGATACTTTAGCCTGGCAGATTGCTGACAACCAAAAAACTCTGTGTTGGTTAGCAAGCCAGCCAAATGTGTTGGCTATTGATCGCAGCTCGCCAGGTTTGGAATTGCCTGCTAAAAACGGCGTGGGGCTTGCCCGCAAGATTGGCTGCGATTTGGCTCTTAAGTTATGGACAAGTGGGTATGTTAAGTACCCTTGGGTATTTACTACAGATGCTGATGCTCAAGTGCCTAAGGACTACT
>CALBMD010000473.1 GCA_937896265.1 uncultured Pseudomonadota bacterium | reverse complement strand
CAAATGTTAGCGATTTAGTAAATAATCCTCAGATTATTTACTTAACCTCTCGTCTACATCGAGCTTTGAACACCACACTACTGCTTGCTCACGGCCTAGATCCTAGTACTAACAAAAAAATTTTTATTACAGACTCTCTGCTTGAGCTACCGCAAAAAATTCTCGGAAAAAACTTATTACTCACGGAATCAACACCGCTTTTGCCCCATGGATCTTTGCCAAAAATGCGAAAAGATGCTCCTGGTTTTGATCTGCTTGCCCCCCACTATGCCATGTTACCTGAGCTAGTTGAAGAAATCGGACCTGCAATCTTTGATCCTACTTTCCCAGAAAAACTGGATGCGTTTGTTAAAATAATCTTTAATGGCCAGCACCCTGCACTAAAAAAAGCTAAGAAAATTGTCGTCGTCGGCCATTCTCAGTGGTTGGAGAGATTTTTTGCCTCCTTTTACCCAAACTCGAATATGGCTAAAGTGAAGATGGACAACTGCCAAATAATCCGAACAAAGCTAACCCATATGGCTAATGGTCGCATACAAGGAAGCATACTATTACCATCGCCAACGATTGCCTTGGATAATTAGTCTTTGGCGCGAAAGCGCCAAAGACGTATCCTGAGCCGAAGGCGAAGGATCTCCCACGAATCTAGCTCCTGAACTTCCCCAGAAAAGGTGGACAGTCAATGAGCGGCAAGGTTCGATTGCATAATACGCGGTTGTTTTCCAAAATTTCTTTGTTTACTAGTTCCAAATGCAACAGAGTCAAAAATAGCCACCTAGCATCTTTAGTTTCCTCAAAATAAAGATTGCCATACTCAGCTCCTTCCAACGTATCGTTAAAAAAAATTATCAAATAAAAACAAGGGGTACTATCCATAGTAATCTTATCAAATCGTTATATCTATGCTTGATCCCAATGGTTAGCCAAAATCTTACTGCCAATGAGAAAAACGATACCGCTTACGACATCCTTATCGAACTGCGGGAAAATATAACAGCCATAGAGGCGCAAGAAAGGCTATGCAAAGAGCAGCAGAAAGCAAAGCTAATGCTGGAAGAAACCAATCAGAAACTAGCAAATGAAATAGAAACACAGCGCCTAAACTTCTTAAAGTCAAAGCCTCAACTGAAACGACGATCTTTTTTTGTTTGTACCTCCCGACTTTTTGAGGAGAACATTGGGGGCAGCAAAGCATCTTCATTTAAACTAGGAATCGACCTCCTATGGAATTTGCTCAAAGATGAGCTTGAAGCAAAATCTTTGAACCTTGAGTCACGAATAAATACATGCCAAAATTTCATCAGGATGGCTAAAGCAGAAGCTATTAAAAATCCTGTGTTGCAGAGAGATCGAACCCTAGCGGTTTCGGAGGTAGAAGCCTATTTTCAGGAAAAAATAAAGACCGATCCAAGTGCTGGCGAATCACTAAAAATCCATTTTTTCAATTTTATTGTTGAGATGATGAAGAATAGCCAAAAAGCACGATGGAGCTGCAGCGCCGGGAGTCAAGCAGATCTTACGTTAGCAGCGATTGTAGGGGGTAGTTGGCGCCGAAAGAAAGCCTACTGCAGATCACCCCTAGGTCGTGAATTTGAAATGATCACCCAGAGTACTAATTTTGGCTTAGGACTTGGAGGAGGGATTGCCTTTTTAATGCCAAGCGATCTGGTATCAGATCAGCTGTTGAGTGGCGGGACACTCGATAATTTTTTAAAGCTAAAGCATATGGCTTCTGGTAGTACTTTTTACGACTTTATTCTTGCCATGGATGCCAATCATTTTGGACCAGGTCTGGGGTTTGGTGGAGCATGGTTGTTACCTAGAAAGAACTACTACAGCAAAACACGGGATGTTCTAGGCTATGAACAGGGACATCTTTTATTGCTCACAGCTTTTGCCAAACTTGTAGTCAACTGTCAACAGTAGGAACTCAAAGGCGATACTCCGCAACTTCCGAAGTTTTCGTCTCCAAATTTTCATTCTTCTTCCCGATTTTATATACATTTAAATGAATACGCCAAGACGTATAGCACCTAGGTTCCTCAGAAACCAGTGTTTAATGGCGCTGCTTTAAGCAAAATATAGATCATTGCCGTGTTACATCTATACCGACTCTTTAAGAAAGACCAGAAGCAAGAGTTGCCATTCCTCCAAACCACTTTCTCCCTGGAAACTCAGATCTCAGATTAATTAAATTTGCCAGTCAGCCAGCAAAAGTCTAGCATATCCTCAATGGTAAATTTTCTGAAAGGAATGCCTCATGACCAGCAACCATATCGATGTCGATTCTAGTCTTGCTGCCAAACACAATGTTGCAATTCTCAAAGAAGGGCAAATTGCCACGCAAAATAAGCGTGGCATGCAAATGGCCTCTCGCTCGCCGCTATTTGAAGCCTGGGTTGCCAGCTGCGATGGCAACCATCCTCTTGCTGACCTTGGCTGTGCCTATGGTTTAAATGCGATGGAAGCGATACGGCGAGGCTTACCAGTCATCGGCATTGATTTGGGTGAGGAGCACTTTCCTTATGTACGTGATCTCTATCAACGTGGACTTGAAAGCGCGCATGAAAGCTATGGAACACTTGAGTTGATGACAGGTTCCTTAACAGAGACTATCAATATTCCCAATGATTCCTTATCAGGAATCTTAGTCGGCGAGGTTTTGCACTTCATTCCTGGTGAAGATATTTTACCGGCCTTCAAACAACTTTTCTCTAAGTTAATACCAGGAGGAACTTTGTGTTTGCATTGCTGCCATTTAGGTGGCCTAGCAGCAATGCCTGGCGGTGATCAGCTAAAAGCAGAAATTGAACGACGCCAAGCTGAGGGTATACGCTGGCCTGGTGAAATGCATGACTGGGATAAGATGATCCAACGAGATTTTGATGCCTCTCATGATAACATGCCTGACAGTGCTCGACCAGATTTCTTCCATATCTTAACTATACCTCAGGTGCGTGAGGCTGCTTCTGCTGCTGGCTTTACTATCGTATCTTTAGAGGCAGGAGATCATCCTGGATATCCATCTATTCTTCGAGGACCAACATCCAATTTGCAGCTAATAGCTCGCAGACCAAAGCCTCAGGGTACTTTTATGTGACATCCACTCGGGAATAAGTTCCCGAGTATTAAGACGCTGTCCGTCGATTTAAATATCGCCAACCTAAGCCCCCAATAACAAGGGATAATAGCATAGCAGCTATCAAACCATAGAATCCACGAGACGTTTGCGTTTCAGAAGAAGATGCTGTTTTGTCGCTAATTGTATAAATATTATGAAATATTAACCCCTTATCAGCACTTATTACCGCACCTAGGGTTGTAGTACCCCGCAGACATAAATCTGAGCAAGCCGTCCAGTCAATCTCAATCTGTGCATAGCCTGGTGTTTTCATTTGGGCTGGAAGAATAAAATCAAACGAATAAAACCTTTCATAGCCGCTGTAACTACCTGTTGCTCCTTGATAGGTAGTGACCTTAGGAAAACGAGCTGGCTCAAGCGGAGTCTTAACACCGCCTTGCACCACTGAGAAAGCAATCGGCTTGCCACTTTCTTGAATCTTAATAGCTTCATAAGTCTTCCAACCTGGAAGATTACTTAGATTCAAACGAAAGGTTGCCGCATCATTGACCAAAGGCATAGCTGACGCCAGAACAACTTGCTGTCCCTCCGTTTGAAGCGATTTCTTATCAGTACCAAAATACTCTAGATCATAAAGAAGACCAGCCTGGCCTCCCAATCCAATACTGTAGGTAGCCTTTAGATCGAGCAAAGCAGCATTTTTCTCAGGGGTATTTACCCAGCTAGCTAACGAATCTGAAAATTTGGCAAAATGAAAACGATAGAGGGTATTAGGCGTCACAAGCTTGTGATGATAATTCAAGACCTCTTTTGTCAGCTCCCAAATCGGCTCGCAAGCCTCATCTTTAACTAAAATCTCTAGACTCTTACGCGCTAATGTTATTTTGCTATAGTCACCTGGTGCTTGATGGAATGCTTCTTGCAACTCTTTCAGAGCTCCCTTTTGATCACCGCTTTCCAGCATAATACCTGCTATGGCCTCTCGTAATAAGTACTGCTCAGACGACAGAGGCAAAGCTTTTTGAGCTGTTTCAATAGCTAAGACACTCTCTTTCAACTCTGACAAAACATAAATTATACCAAAGATGTCACCTTTTATTTGCGTCCAGTCTTTACCTTCCAGCAACTTAGAGCGAACCATCATCAATTCTGTAGCAATAGCTTTGACGGTCCCGGGAGCAAAATCAACTCCTAGATCGCGCTCACAAACATAGCTTTTGGCAGCATCAACAGCTGATAACTTATATGCCTCTGGGTTTTGCCGTACTTCTGCCAAAAACTTCAGAGCAAACTCACGCAATAACCCTTGTGCTTCTGGGTTTAAAGCCTTCATGGTACCAGGTAAGGTATAGATAAATGTGAAGTAGATAACAGATAGATCAGAAACAGATTTAAGAGAAGTATCGAGTAAATTAATAAGAGCGGTAATCTCTTCGGGTGTCAGAGATGCTTTTACTTTTGCCCATTTCAAGGCTAGCCCTATACGCTCGTCAATAAAAGAGGGCGGTACTTTATCCAGGAGGCCTCGGATTTCAGAAGGATCTTCAGGGCTTA
>CALBMD010000472.1 GCA_937896265.1 uncultured Pseudomonadota bacterium | reverse complement strand
CTCTATTGGCATTTCTTGGAGAAAAGAAAGATGAAAAAATCGCAGTTCCCCTTTCTTTACAAGACTTTCATTTCAACCTTGGTCAAGACCCAGCTTGGATTCTATTTAAAATAAAAAATCGCAAAGAAAACACTGTTATTTGTGAACTGCAAGTATTCGATAAGGAAGAAAAGGTGATAGCACAGTGTCATGCCATCACCTTTAAAGAGATTTCTCAACGACAAATTGAAAGTTTGATCAAAAAAAATATTGACATCAACCATGGCTTGTATGAAGACGCTTGGCTTGCTGCACCTCTTGCTAGCAGTAAGGAAAAAGCAGCTAAGCAGTCGAATGAAAAAATTATTGTGATGGCTAATAAAAGAGAAAATCTGCCCTCTGAGCTTATCAATATTGATAATATTCATATTATTGGTTTCTCAAAAAGCGAATTAGAGAAAGTATTTCATAGCAATGCCAGTGTTGTGTTGTTTTGGGGTGATGAACAAAAAGAGCATTTTGAACTTCCTACTTTAAATCATTCGCAGCGCTATTTATCTTTAGTAACGGAGGTATTTAAGGCTTTAACCAACCTTAATTTCCGCGGTCAAGTAACGTTTTTTACACAAAAATCATGTCGAGTATTTTATAGCGATAGTGTTTCTCTTGCCATGGCACCAATTTCTGGTTATGTGCGTTCACTTGCTATTGAAATACAGCAATTTAGTATTCGTCAAATTGATCTAGATAGTGACTTGACTCTCGATATTTTTAAGGCTGAGATTGGTTTTAGAGAGGCCAATGAAGTACAGGTCGCTTATCGTGATGGTGATCGATTTGCACCAAGGATGATGCCGCAGATAAAGGCTATTGCTCTTCGTCATGAGCTGACAATCCCCGAAGGAAATTACCATTTGGTGGCTGGACAGAAGGGGCAGATAAAGACTCTGCGATTACAAAATGATGGCCCTATTTCTGAGCTTGGGCAGCGAGAAGTGGTTGTTGAAGTTAAGGCTAGTGCCTTGAATTTTCGCGACGTGTTAATTGCTATGGGTCTTTATCCTGATGAGGAAGCCCAGATTGGTGGAGATTTTGCTGGTGTTGTGAGCAAAATTGGTACGGAAGTAGATTATTTAAAAGTTGGTGACAAAGTGATGGGAATCGCCCCTAAAAGCATGGGTAATTCTATTACTATCCCTGCAGTTCTTTGCGTTCCTTTTCCTGAGGCAATTTCTCCACTGGATGCAGCAACTATTCCAGGTGTCTTTTTAACCGTTCACTATGCGCTCACTCGTCTATATAAGCCGAAAAAGGGCGATGTCCTTTTGCTCCATTCAGCAGCTGGGGGAATTGGTTTGGCAGCTCTACAGTATGCCAAAATCTATGGTTTGAAGGTTGTAGCAACCGCAGGTAACGAGCGTAAGAGAGATTATCTGCATGGATTGGGTGTAAAGCATGTGTTTGACTCCCGAAGTCATGATTATGCTGCCAAAATTCGTCAGACCGTGGGTGAAGTTGATGTGGTGCTTAACTTCTTAACTGCTGATTTTATTGCGACAACACTGTCAGTTATGAAGAAAGATGGTTGTTTCCTAGAAATAGGTAAGCGGGATATCTATAGCCATGAAAAAATGGCAGAAGTGCGCCCTGATTTAAAATACCACATCATTGCTATAGATCAATTGATTGAAGAAAAGCCTGAATATACTCGCGATCTTCTTCTAGAAATCAGCGAAGAATTTAGAAATAAGCATCTAGCTCCACTTCCTAGGACGACGTTTCCTCTCAAGCGAGCTGTTGAAGCCTTTGAATTTTTAGCTAGAGCTAAGCAGATAGGCAAGGTTGTTATTGATACAGGTAAGCAAAAAGAAAAGATTTTTTCATCCCAAGGTAGCTATATCATCACTGGTGGGTTGGGAGCTATTGGTTTGTTTATTGCAGGGCGATTGGTTTCTGCTGGAGCAAGGCGTATTGTGCTAGTAGGAAGATCCAAAGCAAACCAGATGCAGTTGAAACAAATTGCTGCAATAACAAATGAAAAAGCAACTATTGAAATCGCTAATCTCGATGTAGCTGATAGTAAGGCATTGCAAAATCTTTTCTCATCGACTCAGGATATAAGAGGAGTTTTTCATTGTGCTGGGGTACTAGATGACAAACTTCTTGTGGATCAGAATCAAGAGAGTTTTGCTAAGGTTTGGCCACCTAAGGTCACAGCAAGTTACCTCATGCTACATCTTCTTAAGGATAAAAAGCTTGATTTTTTTATGAACTTTTCTTCTATTGCGGCGAGTATCGGCTCGCCAGGCCAATTAAACTATGCTGCTGCAAATAGTTTTTTTTGATAGTCTATATCAGGATAATATTAAGACTAATTTCCCTATTTTAAATATCAATTGGGGTCCATGGGCTGACGGTGGGATGGCTGGTGATTTGAGCAAACAGTTTGCTGCTCGAGGGGTAAAAGAGATTTATGCAGATGAAGGTTGGCAAGTTATCTGCAAAAGTATTATCGAAGGCCGTGAGTCAGTAAGCTATGTCCAAGTTGATTGGGCAAAAATGTTGGGTTTGATGAGTAAACCATCATTGCTTTTTTCTAAAGTGGCGGTGAAAACAAATAGCAGCGTTGAGCGCATTGATCTTGCACAGGTAAAAAGCTCGGAGCTAAAATCTGTTATCAGAAAGCAAATTGTTGCAGCAGTTGTCAATATTCTTGGTCTTGATAGCGAAAATGCCATCGAAGATGAACGGCCTTTGCTAGAGTATGGAATGGACTCATTGATGGCTATGCAGCTTTTTAGCGAGATTCGTAGGCGTTTAACGTTGGATAAGCCGATTAATCCACAAATTATGGGTGATAATTTAAGCGTAGCTTTGATAACGAAGGGGTTGCTTGATCTGGTAATCTCAGAATCAGGATCAACGACAGTAGCGACTACGAATCGGCTCGTCGTCTTAAAGAAGGCTGCAGGTGAAGTAGCTGGTCGGCTTGTTTGTTTTCCACAGGCAGGCGGCGGGCCATCGCAGTTCTATAAATGGGGAGAGCAGTTACCTGCTGATATAGAGCTTCTAGGTGTACAGTTACCATTGCTAGGCGAAAGAAAAGAAAAAACCTTTACTCTAGATTCGATGGCAATGGCTATTGCTGAAGAGTATGCAAAATTATCAGATGTGCCGACCTTGTTTTTTGGGCATAGCATGGGAACTATTCTTGCTTTTGAAACGCTGCATGCTCTTCATAAACGAAACAAAAATATTCTTGGTTTTATGGTCTCAGGTTTAAATAGCCCGAAGATTGTTGGTAAAGATGACACTCTTTTGATTAAAAGAAATCGAGAGGTTCGTAATCAGTTAGTACGTGAGCATTTGAGAGCGCTGGCTTCTGAGAATACTTTAGATGAAAAAGAATTATTTGAAACATATCAACCTCTCATCGACTCAGATTTTTCAATACTAGAGAATTATCGTTATGTCGAAAGAGAGCGTTTGAATTGCAATATTCAAGCAATTGGCGGTCTAGAAGACACTCTTTACCAGCTGGATGGACTCCTAGATTGGGGGGGTATGACAAGTGGAAGCTTTGCGCATGAGCAAATTGCAGGAGATCATTTTTATCATAGTAGCGAGTTGCTACAAGATAAGGTTCTTCAATTTGTAGCAAAGTACCTAGGAGCAATTCAAGTTCTGAATAAGGCTGGTTAACAAGCTCAGCACGCAGAGTGAGGAATCTCAGGAATCTCAGTGCAGGAACTCAGCACGGAGCAAAGTGAATTTGCTCTTACTGACCATCATGATTGTCCACTAGCTCTTGAGCTAATCGTTTCGTAAAAGCCTTAAGCCTTGGATATAGGGTGTATCGATAAATTCTGGTTCTTTCCATGTTGCTTGCGCAAAGGAGGAGAGGAACTCTAAGGTGCTTCGATTGTTATTTTTTACTTCGAGCTGTGCAATAATGCTATCATAAAAAATTTTCCGAAACTCGATAGCGTGGTTTGGTAACCAAACAATCTGAACATAAAGCTCAGCGATATCCCAAGCCCTTTTCGCTAGGGCATCATGTGCCTTTTGCTTTAAGGCATAATTTCATCTCCTGTTGATGTGTTTTAGCGGATATCATTTGCCACTTTCAGTGATGTGGCTTATGAATGCGAAATAATAGCTTTATAATAAAGAGAGAATATCAAGAGTTGAAGCTATGGGCAGTAAAATTAACTGAGATAAGGTTGATCTAAAAACTCAGTACGAAGAAACTCAGGAAACTCAGGAAACTCAGCACGGAGCAAGTAGTGCTCGCCAGATGTCGCTTGGTAAAAACTCAGCAGATGTCGCTTGGTGACTTCTTCTCTGCTGGTCTATGATACATTCCATGTATGCAAGAAGACAAATTATTGAAGAAAACTCCTATGCGCACGTTACTTTTCGCTGCCTAAATCGGGAGTTTCTGTTTAAAGCAGATGATGTGAAACAGTTCATCATCCTTACTTGGTTTCGCTATTTTCAGCGCTATGGCATTAAGATTTTTGCGTTTATCGTGATGGATAACCATGCTCATATGGTGGTACAAACACCCGGACCAGAGGAGCTAGGGTACTTTATGCGAACCGTAAATTCGCAAATTGCTCGTTTTGTAAATAAGTTTTACGATCGCGATAGTCATGCTTTGAGAGAACGATATCGATCACCAGTCATAACTAATGATATCTATATGCGCAAGACCCTGCAGTATGTTTGGTTAAATCGATATAAAGTTGATGGCAAAGATCCAAAGCTTGATCCATACTGCTCGTTATCTTGGAAGATGCATCCTAGAATTTTCAAGAAAGTGTTTTGCAAATATAAACAGGCAGAGAGCCTTAGTAATTTGTTAACGTCATTGCGAAAATTGCCTGTTCCCTATGCTGAAACGTACCGAGAACTTCAAGATCTATTGAATGAAGCCAGAAGCAAAATCGTGAGCTTGACCAGGGAAATCTTTCAAAATACCCATACGATCGGCGATGATAAAGTAGTGAAATACCGCAGCGAGCTTCTAAGATCATTCCGCAGAGAATACGTTCCCTGGGTACCTATCTAGTTTGTAATCAGTCGAGAGCCATTCCTGCTAGCTTAGATCTGGGCCTAAAATAACCTTTATATCCAAAGCATAATTGCGTGTATTTTTTCTATACTTCTTCGTTATTTCCAATTTTTCAACCTTATCAAGACGAAAAGAGGTCGCCCATCTCGTTGTTATATCCGCTACCACCTGAGATGAGATAAAACTTAGCCAGCCAGGCTCGCTTTATAGCAAAAAGACTAAGTCCTAGCTCCGTGCTGTTATACTCTGTTACTCCCCGTAAATTATATATGACAAGAGTCTATTTTTATTAGAAAAATTCTGCTTTTTAAAGATATCTTACAAAAAATCGATTAAAGGAAAGATAGATTAAAACGGAGATTTTATGAAAGGCT
>CALBMD010000471.1 GCA_937896265.1 uncultured Pseudomonadota bacterium | reverse complement strand
CTGGGGAGCGCGCAGCTCTCCAGAACACCGTCTTATGCCAGGCTGCTATTACAAACTAGCTCCGAGACTGCTATTACAAACTAGCTCCGAGGCTGCTAAGGGTTTAGGGACATTCCCTAGTCTATCAGCCTAAAAATTGTTAAGCTAGCCCATCTCTTTATGGAATTTGATCAGATGCCAATGGAACTCATTTTTCTCAGCGACGCAAGTCTTGCAACACATGATCAGGCTGCTGACCAGGAAGAAGAGCAGCTTGCTGCAAAATTCCAACAACATCCTGCTCAAGGCCTGCTTTATCTGAGTCAAATGCTAGGTCTAGCAGGACGTTCAGCTTCTCTTAAGTTCTGGCACTCGCTAGTGGTTTTTTTCCTCAGACGTCTCTGCACTATAGACGAAAACTCGCTTGCTTTCTTACCGCCAGATCCTGAACTGTCAAAATTTGCCAATAATTATGCTCCGTTTACAGGAGCACAATTTTTAACTGTTGAAAGATTAAACCTTATTTGGGAAAGCCTTACGCAGTATATTGCTAGCGAGTTAAAAACCCGCAGCATCACTTTACGTCAGTTTTTAGCACAGGATCTACCGACATGGTCACAAGCAGGGCTTCTTCATTTCCACTTAGCAGAAAACCCAAACCCCAGTGAAGAACCTTTTGTTTTTCTAGCGACACTTAGCACGAAGGTAGCAGATAAAACACGCTTGCAGCATCGGCCCCTAGGCCAAGTCCTCAAGGAAGTTCTTACACAAGAAAACCAAGATAATTTAGACCGTTTACTCAAGCCTCTACGGGAATTATCTCAAAGGGCTCCCTTTGTTGCTAGCCTGCTGCAAAGTAAAGCAATCTTTCAAACACCAAAGTTACCAGCAAGCACTGCCTACAGATTGTTATGCGACCTTGAACTCTGCGAAGAAGCCGGGGTTGTAGTTAACCTACCCAAAAGCTGGCTGGGTAAAAAACCAGCACAAACTAAACTAGCTGTGAGCCTCAGTGAAGACGAGCCAAGCTTTGTCGGCTTTGATAGTCTTTTTCGTTTCCGCGCACAGTTGGCTGTAGACGATATGGTGCTGAGCAAAAGCGAAATAGATGCTGTTATGGCTCAGAATGCTGACCTTGTGCAAATCCGAGGGCGATGGGTCCGTTTTGATCGCGAAGCTATCTCACATCTTTTGTCAAAGTGGCACAAGGCTAATGCTATTGCTCAAGAAGGCCTGCGCTTTAGTGAGGCACTTCGTCTCATTGCTGGTGCTAATAAAAAACTCGGAGGGCTTGTTACCGAAGGTGAAAGCGATCATGTGGTATTTGATGCTGACGCCAAATTACAGCGCATATTAACCGAGCTACGCCAGCCCGAAAACCTCAGCTGGCAAGCGAATACAAAAGATCATGTAGCAGAAATCAACGCTGTTTTGAGACCTTATCAAGAGCATGGTGTCAAATGGTTATACCAACTTAGCACTCTTGGACTTGGGGGGTGTCTTGCTGATGATATGGGTCTTGGCAAGACTCTACAGCTCATAACACTCCTGTGGCTGGAGAAAAAAGCTGGTCGTGGCCCTAACCTATTAGTCATGCCAGCTTCACTTTTAGGCAACTGGGAACAAGAGCTCTTGAAGTTTTGCCCTAAACTTCGTGTTAAAGTTTTACATCCATCAAGGGTCGCACAGCCTAAACAAGACAACTGGGATGTTTGCCTTACCACCTATGGAATGGTAAGCCGCCATGAAGAATTAAAAGAAACAGCATGGAATCTCCTAGTACTAGATGAGGCCCAAGCAATAAAAAATCATACAACCCAAGCTAGCCAAGCGATGCAAAAACTAAAAGCTCGCTGTATCTTTGCTTTAACAGGCACGCCTATTGAAAACCGCTTACTTGATCTTTGGTCGATATTTAGTCTTTGTTGCCCCGGTCTGTTAGGCAGCTACGCCTCCTTCCGAGAACTACAGCAACGTGCCGATAACGCTGCTTGTGTTAAAAACTTAGTCCAGCCTTTCTTACTGCGCCGGATGAAAACAGACAAGAGCGTCATCACCGATCTTCCTGACAAAACTGAATTGAAATCATTTTGCCGTCTCACCTTGGAACAAACTGACCTTTACCGGCAATTGATTAAGGAACTAGCTACGGCACTGAAAGATGCTGATGAACCTATTCGTCGCAAGGGACTTGTGCTTAGCTATTTAATGAAGTTTAAACAACTTTGCAATCACCCATCGCAGCTTTTAGGTGATGCTGATTTTAATCCACGCACAAGCAGTAAGTTTTTGCGCCTGAAAGAAATTGCAACTAAGGTTGCTGAGGCCGGAGAAAAAATGCTGGTCTTCACGCAATTTCGCGAGATAACCGATATCCTAGATGCCTTCCTCTGTGAGATTTTTGGTCAAAAAGGCCTTATCTTGCATGGTGGCACGCCTGTAGCACAAAGACAGGCCCGTTTGCACGAATTTCAAACCAAGCCACAGGTTCCTTACTTTGTACTGTCCCTAAAGGCAGGTGGCACAGGTCTAAATTTGACACAGGCCAGGCATGTTGTGCACTTTGATCGATGGTGGAATCCTGCTGTTGAAAACCAAGCTACTGACCGAGCCTTTCGCATTGGCCAAACTCGTCAGGTGCTAGTACACAAACTGATTTGCCAAGGTACCATTGAAGATCGCATTGATGCTATGATCGATCACAAAAAAACGCTAGCAGATGGTATTTTAAGTCTTAGCAACGAAGAACTCTTAGATTGGGTTCAGTTAGACCAACAAGGAACAAAAGCAGATGGATGATTTTCCTCAAAAACTAACCGTAGGAGAGTTACGTAAAAAAGCCGCTAAGTACCGATTTGCCAACCCTGTAGTGGTAATAGCTGGTGCAAAGATTGCATCATCCTTTTGGGGAAAAAGCTGGTGTCGTGCTATTGAAGCTTATCAAGACATGGACTATCGACTAAACCGAGGCCGCAGCTATCTTCGCCATGGCAGCGTGGTGGATTTAGCCATCACCCCTGGACGAGTTGAGGCTAAAGTAGTTGGCACAGAACTCTATGATGTGGTAGTTCGTTTTGCACCCTTAGAGCAAAAAGTATGGAACAGTTTTGTGTCAGAGGCAACAGGACAAGTAGATTCTTTGTTGTCGCTTCTCTCAGGCAAGCTGCCTGATCCTGTTTTAACTTTAATCTGCGATCCTAAGCGAGGATTGTTTCCGAACTCAAGAGATATTCGCTTTTCTTGCACTTGCCTAGATGATGCTGATTTGTGCAAACATGTAGCAGCTACTCTCTATGGCATTGCTGTTTGCTTTGACACAGACTCCAGTTTGTTTTTTCGCCTCAGGGAAGTAGACCCCAATGCTCTAATATCTGCTGGCAAAAGCGAACTCCTTGATCTTCCCGTCGCGAATTCTTCAGAAAACATTGCGTCTCTATTCCACATTGATTTAGATAGCTAACACTTCGAGCATGTTCTTTAGTTGCTGACGAATTGGAACATTAATTGGCATCTGAGGAAGCTC
>CALBMD010000470.1 GCA_937896265.1 uncultured Pseudomonadota bacterium | reverse complement strand
CACTTTGTTAAAACTACTGGCGGGGTCCCAATTAGCAAGCTAAAGACCTTTTACAAGCATTCTGAGAACTTAGAGATAGGTGGTCGCGCTAAGGCGTTATCAATATTAGCTAACTTGAAGAAATGGTCTAGGTATAATACTAACAGAGACCTATTAACATATCGTACTACAGAAATATCTGCATTTCTTAACTTTGGTTGTGTTTCTGTTAGAGAATTCTATCATGCAATTAGAAATAAATTAGGAAAAAGCAATCAACTAACCAAACAATTGTATTGGAGAGATTTCTTTTTAAGTGCAGTGGCTTTATTACCAGGTGGTAACAAGTTTAAACATATGGATCAAAGGTTTGAACGAATTAAATGGCGAAAATCAAGACGATACTGGAATCTATTAATGGAATCTAAAACTGGATTTCTATTAATTGACGCAGCAATGGAACAAATTCGTCAAACTGGTTATATGCATAATCGTGCTAGACTTCTTGTTGGGTCTTTTTGGTGTAAATATCTATTAATTAATCCATTTCACAAGAAATATGGTAGTCAAGTTGGATTCTCTTCCTTATTGGTTGATGCAATTGGTCCTTCTCAAAATAAGATGAACAACCACTGGCTAACAGAATTTGATTATTCAGGTAAGAAATTCGCACCAAAGGGCCATCCACTCGCTGGACGCCCAATGAATTCAGGTAATGACACCATCAAGAAATGGGACCCTGAATGCGGTTATATCAAGAAGTGGCTACCACATTTAGCTAAAGTACCTGTTAAAGATCTAGTTAAATGGAACAAGGACTTAGCTAGTCAATATCGTAAGGAGGGTATCGATCATCCAGCTCCCATATTCGACCAGAAGCTAAAATACAAGGATTGGCTTAGAGCTGTGAAATAAATTTGAATATTCTAATAGGTAATCATTACCAACATGGATACTACTATTCATATCACTACCAATTATAACTTGAAGATTCACAAGAAATCTATCAAGCTATCTAATTGGCTATCTTCAAATGATCTATTCAAGAATCATTTGATATATAATATTGGTACATCTTATGGTATCGATATTCCTTTCACTTTGTCTCTCAAGATGATGAACTTTGTAAAGACCATGACAGTCAAATGTACATATACAACAGAAGTGGAGGAAATAGGTCGTTCCAGTCGACAATATGAAGTCATTAAGCAATATAATCAGTGGATTGAAAACCTTATTCAACCCATATTAGAAAACAAACGAATTGACAAGAAGAACTGTATGATGATATATAGTAAATGCAAAAACCAATTACCTCAGGAAATGCTAGATCATATTAGAAGCTTTGTATTTGATTATACCTTTAGCTTTCCCATTTCACAAAATCTAACAACTCGAGTACATAACCTCAGATGGTCTTTATTATCCATGTTATCCAAACATGATATAGATGCTTATATTCAACAGAGTAAATGCGGATCAGATCTTCATATCTTTGTAACAAAAGACACAAATAGAGAGATAGTAGAAAAGCAATATAGTTGTATAGCAAATAGCAGATCTTTGCAAATAGTTGAAGTTGACTTCTATGATAATTCTGAATCAGTGCGTTTGAAGTCGGAAACTGATATAATTCAAGATTGTATCAGAGTTTAATAGAAATCATTATATGTTCACCAAAAATATTTTTTTTAATGTTACACCAACCATTAATTTGTGTTTGTATTATTAAGTTTACTACTACTTGCTGAAGTCTCATTAGGCTACAAGATCTCTAGGATTATTATTCTTTTGCGGATTATGAAACGGGATTATTACTTTGTAAATCACATAGTAATTGTATGTGCAAACATGAAATTATTACTATATGGGTATCTTCTCAGATTTTGAGTTCCTCGTTGCCGAAACCATCATTCTTCAAAATCCTGGTCTTCGCAACAATGCCACCGAAAGCGCTGAGTCCCGAATCACGTCGCCGAAAGCTCGTTGAGCTAGAGTTGGAGAGAAAGCTTCTTTTAGAGGCTACTCAAGATTCTCCGGATGAGGCAGATGAAGCTTCAGATAAAGCAGATGAAGATCAAGAGGAGAAGACTGCCGAAGGATCCCGGACACCAACTCTGACACCACGTAAGAAGTACACTGACGATGAGACCCTCCAGTTACAAGAACGTATACTCAAGATGAAAGAGGAAGCTCAACGCTTTCCAGAGGAATTCCAGAAAATAATTATTGAAAAATGGGCAGCCATTGACCGCCAAAGCACTGATAACGGGATTATTATCATAGCTTATGAGCGTGTCTTGAAGGAAATCCGTGAAGCAGCTACCAAGAAACGCGAAGAGGCTGCAGCAGCCAAGAAGCATGAGCAGGCTGCTGCAGCCAAGAAGCATGAGCAGGCTGCTGCAGCCAAGAAGCATGAGCAGGCGGCAGAAGCCAAGAAACGCGAAGAGGCGGCAGAAG
>CALBMD010000469.1 GCA_937896265.1 uncultured Pseudomonadota bacterium | reverse complement strand
GGGCAATCGAACCCGACCTACCAATTGGTGACGCCGACCCGGAAGTACGTGTTGCGCAAGAAGCCCGCCGGCAAGCTGTTGCCGTCCGCGCACGCGGTCGACCGCGAATACAAGGTGATCTCGGCGCTGGCTGGCACCGACGTGCCCGTGGCGCGCACCTACGCGGGCGCGTGGGACGGCACATTCAAGATCGCCTGGACAAACAACCCCGCATGGTGCTTCTATGACATGGTGACCTCCGAGCGCTACGGCCTCGGCCAGCATGTTCTGCCCGACAGCATCGACAAATGGACCCTTTTTTGTTGATCTGCTCATACTTTTGACCTATTTAATTAATTATTTATTAATTTCAATAAATTATTGAGGTTAATATGAATCTTAAGAAGGAGTTTTACGCTTTGGTGAGTGGTTTAACCCGTGATTGTGTGCAAATCCGCAGTCACTCGCCGTAGATGGATGGCAGATTTTTTAGGTTTTGCTGAAGGGAATGTTTTTACATTCCCGATGCAAAAGATGAAAAAGATGACATTCAGCTATCGGATGAGTGGCTGCGAGCAGTATATTTCTCTTCAAATTAGAGGAGAAACCATGAACGAACAAGCTATTACTATTTTCTGTATCTGTGACGAAATCGTAAAATCATATGGACTTTATGAAAATTCTACTTGCAAGATGACTACAGCAGAGGTAATGACCTTCGCTATTATTTCTGGTTTGCATTATCGCGCAGACTATCGAACAACTCGTTTAATTGTTTCACACTTGCAATATTTTCCAAATATATTAAGTCACAGTCACTTGGTCCGTAGAATTCATGCTGTTCCAGAGCAAATGTGGTGGATGATTTTTTATGTATTGAAAATGTATTTGCGTAAATCACAAGAGGAATACTTTATTGTAGATAGCTTTCCAGTAAAAGCTTATGAAAACCACAAAAGCTTTCGAGCTAAAATATTTCGTGGCAAAGAATTTCATGGTTATACTGCCTCTAAAAAACAATATTTTTTTGGGATTAAGGTGCATATGATTGTTGATACAAATGGTATTCCAATTGAATTTTGTTTTACTCCAGGAAGCACTTCCGATATAGCTGGCCTGAAAATGCTTCCTTGTGAACTACCAAAAGGATCTTTTTTATTTGCGGACCGAGCATACAACGCTTATTTTTTTGAGGATGATATAAAGGAAATGGCGGAATTTATTTTAGTTCCTCGTAGAAAGAAGAATATGACAAGACAACACCCACCTAGTCGAGAGTTCATATTGAATCAAACAAGGAATCGTATTGAAACAGTCTTTAGTGCTATCATTAGTAAAATGCCAAGGCATATCCGAGCACGAACTGAGCGAGGATTTTATCTAAAGATAACATTTTTTATTATCGCTTATTTATTCAGCATTTCATAATTGAGTCGCTTCTAGGCTAATTCTAACTAAGCATCTGCTAATTTCCACGTCTCGCCAAGCTCTAAAGAGCTTGGCTTCGACGCGTAAACACGCATCTGCATAGCTATAATTAGCCTAGAGGCGAGATTTGCGCACAATCACGGGTTAAAGCTACTCTCGTGGTATTGCAGTCCTTCAGACTGCATGTTTTAGCTTATTCAAACCCAGGGCGATGCCCTGGGCTGTTGCACTGTCAGCCCTTTGGGCTGAGAAATGATCTAAATTTCTTAGACCGAAGGTCTAAAATTGCAATAGCCCAGGGCATCGCCCCATAAGCGCTAACTTGTTTTTCTTGACCTTCAACAAGCTCCTCGTCATTATAAGCACTTATAGTAGGAGGTTATATATGAAAGAGGATTGGGGTTTATTACGATCATTTCTACCTGAAGGCTGGATAGAAATGGCATCAACGTATAATGTTGTAAAAGGTCTGCGCAAGGATAAATCACCCGAGAGCCTTTTGCGTGTTTTGCTAATTCATATCGGCTGTGGATATTCTCTCAGAGAAACTGTATTACGAGCAAAGAAAGCTCAATTAGCAGATTTGTCGGATGTTGCCCTGTTAAAGCGTTTGCGCAAATGCAAAGATTGGCTTGCAGCCATGTGTGTTAGCCTTTTCGAGGAAAGAGGTGTTAAACTCTCATCTGCGAATCAACGGTTTCAAATTCGCGCTTTTGATGCAACAACCGTGAAAGAACCAGGCGCAACAGGTAGTTTATGGCGCATTCATTACAGCGTTTCGCTACCATCTTTGAGTTGTGACTTCTTTAAGGTAACCGAAACAGAAGGAATTGGAACAGGCGAATCGTTTAAGCAATTTCCCATTCAGAATAACGATTATATTCTGGCTGATCGAGGCTACTCGACAGCAAGCGGAATTGCTTATGTCGCAGCAAAGGGTGCTCATGTCACTGTAAGGATAAACACAGCCTCCCTTCCAGTTCAGACCTTAGAGGGTACTCCATTTGAATTACTTAAGAAAATCAGCCACAT
>CALBMD010000468.1 GCA_937896265.1 uncultured Pseudomonadota bacterium | reverse complement strand
GAGTTCACTCTCCACCCTAGGCCTGTACGAGCGTTAGCGAGTTCCTAATTGACTAATAACTTTCAAAAAATTTCACTTCTCGGTTATAATAAGTAAGTGAGCAAACTTTTTCATCGTTTTGACGCCAAACTCCTTAATCTTTTCTCCAATCAGGCGATTAAGGTTCAGTACTATTTTTTTTTGCTATGGACTATTTCGCTGTTCTTATTTGGCGTTATTCAAGGTCAAACTTCAATTTTTGACTATCTTGACCTGACAAAAAGTCGGGATGTTTTGCAGCAGGCTACCTACAAACTAGAAAGAGAGGTGGCAAACCTGCAGCTTGAGATCAAAAAGATAAATACCTCAAAAGTCTATGCGCGGCGGGTACTTCGCGACCGTTACCATATGACTGCTCCCAACGAGTATATCCTGTTTTTCCCAGAATAAGATCTTGCCCTACCTTTTCTACTTTGTTAAGATCCCCATCTTCGACTAATAAAGAGGTCTAATAGTGAAACGTACATATCAACCTAGTAACGTAAAACGGAAACGAACACACGGCTTTCGTGCCAGAATGGCCACAACAGGTGGACAAAATGTTTTAAGAAGCAGACGTGCTAAAGGCAGAAAGCGTTTAGTAGTCGAGATTTACGCAAAGTAAGCCTTTCGAATGTTGTAGGATTCATGGGGTATAGTCTAAAAAAAGACTTTTCTTTTCCTAAAGAACAGCGGCTATTAAAAACAAAAGAGTATCGAGCAAGTTTCGATAAAGGGTTCAAGTTTTTGACCCCGGCTTTTGTTTTTTTTGCGCAACAATCAGTGCGACCAAGGCTTGGCCTTGTGGTGTCTAGAAAAGTAGGCAACGCAGTGTGTCGCAATAAAATCAAAAGGCTATTAAGAGAGAGTTATCGCAATTTGACTGCGAAGCCAGATTACGATTTAGTTGTAGTTGCGCGTTCTCGAAGCAAAAGCTCCTCTCTTTCTGAGGTGAGCAAAACACTTTGTTGGAGCTTGGCGAAAATCCAAACTCTTATGAATAAAGCCCAAGAACGCGCTTGAGAGTAACAACGCTTGAGTATTTTCGTCAAAGGCCCTTTAATATATCTGATTTTTTGCTATCGGCGCTTTTTGTCTCCCCTGCTAGGCCCTAGGTGCAGGTATTATCCCAGTTGTTCAGAGTATGCGCTGATAAGTCTTTCGATTTATTCTTTGCCTCGCGCCTTTAGCAAAATCAGTTTTAGGCTTCTAAGATGTAACCAATTTTCGAAAGGTGGGGTTGATCAACCTTGAATATGGATCGCAGCAGCTTTATCCTTATTGGCATTACCGTAGTCTTCTATCTGGGTTGGCAGTATTACTTAGATGTAAAGTACCCAGAGCGTTTCAAAGCGCAAAAGCAGGCAGTAGTTGCAAGCACTCCTCTAGCAGATTCGACTCAGGAAGCCACGCTTGCTGCGGATGAACCTGCGCCAAAAGAAAAACTTGAAACAAACATACCCGTTTTAGATGCTAAATCTTTAATTCTTGAGAATGATGAGATCTCTTGCCAATTTAATCAGCATACTGGCAGCTTCGACGCTGTCATTTTGAAAAAATATCAAAATGATGAACAGACTGGCCCTATGAATATCGCCCCTGAGGGTTTGCTTTTACAAGGGACTACATCTATCCGAGGTGCGCTGCAAAAGACCCTTTATCGGGCTGAGCGTCAAGAGTCGCAGCGGTTATCTTTTGTACGACAAGAAGGAAGTTGGGAAGTTGCTCAATCCTATGAGCTTGATACAAGTGGTTACGGTTTAACGATCCGCTTTAGCTATCTCAACCAAAGTGATAAGCCGCTAGAGCTGCATTCAGCGATTTTATTAGCAAGCCAAATTGATTACCCTAAGAAGTCTTCGAGCTTTCTTCCTGGCATGCCTTCAGCTAAGCCCAATGCTTTCTTGTCTAAACAAGGAGATACGATCCGCTCTGATATTCAAGATTTTTGCGAAGGAAGCGAGAGTGTTCAAAGCTACCCTCGTTCTGAAGTTAGCTTTTTTGGTTTCGATAATCACTATTTTATGAAGGTGCTTATTCCCGAGCTGCATTTAGCGGATATTAGCTTGGAGAAACTTAGTGAGCACAAAGGCTTAAGCTGTCAAATATTGCAGCGCAGCGTTGTTGACTCAGGCCTAGTTGCCCCCGGTCAAAAAACTGTGATCAACTATAAAGCTTGGCTAGGTCCCAAGGATACTGGTCTTATTGAAAGCTATTACAAAGATCTGTCTTCAACCCTTGATTTTGGTTTTTTTGCGAAAATTTCACATGGTCTTTTGAGTGCTTTGAAGCTGGTTTTTGCCGCTGTTGGCAATTGGGGCTTGGCTATTATCATTTTTACTATGTTTCTAAAAATTCTTTTTTATCCTTTGGTAAGACAAGGTGCCATCGCTCAGGCCAAATTAAAAAAGCTGCAGCCTGAAATGAATCGCATCAAAGAAAAATACAAAGACGATGTCCAAAAGCAACAGCAAGAAATAATGCGCTTTATGAGTGAGCAAAAAGTAAACCCACTTAAGGGCTGCCTACCTATATTGCCGCAGATTCCTGTATTTTTTGCTTTTTACCGCGTTCTTTCGACATCTATTGAATTAAGACAGGCACCTTTTTATGCCTGGATTAGAGATTTATCTGTTGCCGATCCTTATTTTATAACCCCTATCTTGCTTGGGGCTGGTATGTTTATGCAGCAAAAGATGATGCCAACAACTGGAATGGATAAGGCGCAAGAGCGTATAATGATGATGATGCCCCTTTTCTTTTCCTTAATGATGTTGACCCTGCCTGCAGGAATGGTTCTCTACATGCTGGCCAACACGTTTATTTCGATTGGCCAACAGAAATGGCTTAATAAGAAGCTGGCTAACGCGTAGAAAAGCGGGTTCTGGCATTAATTCTGAGATAAAGGAGATCGGTTGATGACGGTTCAAATAGAAGAAAAATCTTTAGAGCTCGCCTTAGTCAAAGCAGCAGGCCAGCTTGGGCTGACGCAAGATGAGATAGAGTATAAAGTTGTAGGTGAGAGTCAGGGTTTTCTTGGTATTTTTGGTCGAAAAGTTTGCATTGAAGCCTGGAAAAAAGGGGCAGGTGGAGGACGAAGAAAGTTTTCCCAGAGTCAGGCTCCTCTTTTTGATGAAAAAAAGCTGAAAGAATTGCAAAAAGAGCTAAAAACTCACCTTGAGCGCGTTTGTGAAATGATGACTGGTGAAAAGGTGGAAGTCGAAGCTTCGCTCAAGGGAGATCGTCTTGTGCTTAATGCAAAGAATGCTTTTTTTAAGGCACAGGTAGCTAAAAACGCTCGCATAGCTGAGTCTCTTGAGCATATCTTGCGCAAGATGCCTCGTGGATTTCGCGGTGATTGGCCATTTCGCGTCTTTGTCGATGCGGAAAACGTTCGCCTAGGGCGAGAAAAAGAGCTCATAGGTATGGCTAAAGATTTGTCGGAGAAGGTTGTATCCAGTAAAAAACCAATTGTTTTGAATTATAAGAATTCTTATGATCGAAAAGTTATCCACATGGCTTTAGATCGCGATGAAAGGGTTTACACTAAGTCAATTGGTGCTGGGCCTAATCGAAAGCTAATGATTCTGCCTTCAAAAGAGGGTGAGGAAGTCACAGCCCTTCAAGATTAAGGTTGTATCTTGTCAGCCAATACCATGCTTTCAATGCAAAAAGATGATGATGCCATCTGCGCTCTCTCCACGCCAGTAGGCAAAGGTGCCATTGGACTCATTAGAGTTAGCGGTAAAGATTGCCACCAACTGGTGCAAAATTGCCTCTATCATAAGAAGCCTCCTGGTCGTTCAATGGCAAGAAACTTCTTCTTTGATCCAACAAATCAAGAAACTCTTGATGAGATCATGGTAGTTTTTTTCACTTCGCCAGCATCATTTACTGGCCAAGACTCCGTTGAACTCACCTTTCATGGCGGCGGTTATATTTTACGTAAGGCGCTGAGTATTCTTTATAGCCAGGGTGTGCGTGCCGCAGAGCCCGGTGAATTTACCAGACGAGCTTTCCTAAATGGCAAGATTGATCTAAGCCGAGCTGAAGGCATTCATGATCTCATTGAAGCCCAGTCGCAAGAGCAGTGGCAAGCAGCTAGAGTCTTAACATCGGGGCGTCTGCAGAAAATAATCGAAGCTCTACGTGAAAATCTTTTAAAAGCGCTAGCTTATCTTGAGGCGCAGATTGATTTTCCTGATGAGAAAGAAACAGAGGATCTTGATTTTAAGCTGGTAGATGGGTTTGTTCTCGACCTGATGGCCTCAATTTCGAAATTAAAAGCTGGTTACGACAGTGGTCGCGTAGCAGCAAATGGTATGCAGGTTGTCATATGGGGGCGACCTAATGTTGGTAAATCGACACTGCTAAATCGCCTTTTAGATTATGAGCGCGCCTTAGTTTCCGACCAACCTGGTACGACAAGAGACTATTTAGAAGAGAGTTGCTTGCTAGCAGGCCGCCTTTTTCGCTTTGTAGATACCGCTGGTATTCGTAAGACAAGCTCACAGATAGAGGCCATGGGCATTGAAGCTAGTGAAAGGCTTGTGACAAAGGCAGATCTAGTGCTGCTATTGGCAACAGCTGATTCTTCTGAAGAATACAAGGCGATGCAAGAGGATGCTTTCCCTCTTGAACCACAAGCTAATCATATCCTTCGTGTATGGACGAAAAAAGACCTCTACCCTTGCCCTGAACCGTTGAAAGCCAAGGGGTGGCTGGAGATTGCAGCTATAGACTCTATTAGTACGCTCAAAGATCGCTTGGTAGCAATCATGGACGAGCGTCTTGGTAGCTTTCATGCTGATCAAGAGGGAATTTCTAACGCCAGACACTTAGATTGTTTAACTAAAGCCTTTGCTAACCTTGAGCGATACAATGAGTTGCGCAAAGACGGTGGTTATGAAGAGCTCCTGGCGTTTGAGCTACAAGAAGCTAACCGTCATCTCTCCTCGATTATCGGTGCTATAAGTGGCGATGAGATTCTAGATCAAGTTTTTTCTACCTTTTGTCTTGGAAAATAATCACTCAACTAGGCCCAAGCGTGAGCGGGTAAAAAAATAGACTACGGCCTTTGCTCTTAGAACAGACCCATCGTTTTTGCATGGGCTATATGTTTGAGCCAGTGCGTGTTGAGGCTTTTTTGTAGGTATATTTGAGCAAAAGGCGGGAAGATTGCCAAAATAGCTGCTAACAAAGGCTTTGTTTTTTGGTAGTTGTTTTGCACTTCCATCTGCAAAATAATAATAGCTAAGCGATAGTATTGTCTTATGTGTAAAAGAGGCACTAAAGCGTAGTAGTCTGATTCTCGCGATAAAGACCTAAGCGGGTCATCTAAATGATAAAGAACTTCTGTCATAGCTTTTTGATACCAAAAATAGGAACTTAGACCGAGGGTGAGGATGAACTCTATCCATGCATAATAGTTAGTATAACTAACTCCTAGCCTAAGCCTCCCCTTGGTGATGAGGTTGCCATACTCAAGGGTACAGCTTGGTTTAAATAAAGGATGCGTATTAATGGGTTGTTCTAAAGTGACCACAGGTGGCAAATGCGTGGTTTTTAGCGTCGGTTTTACCGTGGTGATTTGACGCCGGTAGATTTCACTTAATAAATGCATTTCATGCCAACGGCGAAATCCTTTACGGGCGACATAGCCACCATTCTTATCTAGAAAAATTTCACTGGCTAGGTGCGGGCCGGTTAAAAGCCCCTGATAGTAGCGGTACCAACCATCAACGAAGACATGGTTGTCCCCTGAAAAAAATTCAGGCCTAAGTGCTGATTCAACTGAATGAGAAACCTTGCCCATGCGTCTCAAAATAAAAAAGGTGGCAAAAATCAAAGAAAAGTTGCGCGTATAATGGAACTACATCAAGTTTAGAAAAATAACCTTGAATTGACTATGGTGCGTTTATACTGGGCAGTAGCCACCTTGAATGAAGGATAGCTTGAATGGAAAGAATAGGTAAATTAGCAAAAATTGTCGATGCCTTACCCTTGAAAATTCCTGGACACTTCATAGGTGGAAAATGGCAGACCTATGAAAATAGGGGGCAAGAAAAACTTTCCTATAACCCAAGTAATGGTCATGTCCTGGCAAAATTTAGCTGGCATAACCAGGTATTAGGCGATGCTTGTAAAAGTGCTGAGCAAGCGTTCTCTTTACTTGGAGAGTGTAGTTTTGCTGAAAAAGTAGCTCATATCTCGAAATTACGAGCTTATATTCAAGCAAATGAAGATCTTTTTATTGACGCCATGAGGCTTGAAGCTGGAAAGCCTTTGTGGGAAGCAAGAAAGGAGTGCCAAAAGGCTACTGATTATCTTTCTTATGTGCTTGCCAGTAAAGATCAGCTCATGGACTCCTTGTTAGCAGTGGCTAATTTACAGCAAAACTCAAAGGTTAGGATTAAAGCAAGAGCTTTAGGGATATGTGCTGGTTATCTATCTTTTACCGGTGTTTTAACCTCATACCTAACTTATGCAGTTGCTTCTATCCTTACAGGCTGTCCACTGATTGTTTTTTCTTCTACGCAAGGCTGTCTGCAGGCTTATCTTTTGGCCGAAATGGAGAAAGAGCTCATGCAGGTACCAG
>CALBMD010000467.1 GCA_937896265.1 uncultured Pseudomonadota bacterium | reverse complement strand
CACCCCACTCTTCATCATGATAAGCACAATATAAAGGATCAGAACCAGCCCAAGCACAACGGATCTTTTCTTTCAAGAGACCACCTCCATTTCTTCGAATTTATTATAGCCGAGAAGTGAAATTTTTCAATAAATCCAGAGGATCCGAAGTTCGGTGGGCAAGGCGCAAGGAGGAGCAAAACCGTAGTGTACATATTGGTACATGAGAATTTCGCAATGATAAAGCAATGCCCGAAAGGGGATAACTTCACGTCGCAGCACACAACTAGAAATTCGGACCCAGGCTACAGCTGCCAGTTTATCGGAGCTATACCCTTCTCTTCTAAGAACCGATTAGTCTTAGAAAAATGATGCCCGCCAAAAAAGCGAGTTGCCGAAAAGGGTGAGGGATGAGCGCTTTCTAAGACCAAATGCCTAGCTCTATCAATTCGCTGTCCCTTAGTTTGAGCATAACGACCCCACAAGATAAAAACTAGATTATGACGGTGAGCATTAAGCTGATCAATTGCAGCGTCGGTAAATCGCTCCCATCCTCGATCTTTATGCGATGCCGCAAGCCCTTGCTCAACTGTAAGGACAGCATTTAGGAGCAAGACACCCTGATCTGCCCATGCTTTAAGATTACCACTTCGGCTTGGCTTGATGCCAAGATCAGCCTCAAGTTCCTTGTATATATTTTGCAAAGAAGGGGGCTGCTTTACCCCATCAGGCACTGAAAAACACAGCCCATGTGCCTGCCCGACTCCATGATAGGGGTCTTGGCCCAAAAGGACTACTTTAACCTTTGAAAAGGGGGTGGCATTAAAAGCTTCAAATATTTCCGACCCCTTAGGGTAAATTACCTTCCCCAATTGCCGCTCATGAACTAAAAAACCCTTGAGCTTTTGCATATATTCTTGATTAAACTGCTCAGCCAATTGAGCCTTCCACTCTGGTTCGAGCTGGACGCCTTCTTGCCGAATAAGTTCAGACATAAAGTCCCACCTACCTAATTGTTTCCATTTAATTAAAGTACAGCAAGGAAGAGGGTTTAGGAGGAAACTTTGCAAAGACTTCTTTCTAGAAGGCTCTTATCTGCAACCAAGCTGCAACCAAGCTGCCGACATCATATCCCAAGCGAACAAAATAGCAATTTCTTCTTGCATTTTGCCCTTTTAATGACATAATGTCCCGATCTATCAATAGAATGGCGTTATTCCCTCTATTGCGCTACGAGGAAAATCACATGAATAAAAATATTACGCGATACTTAGTTGCTATTTTGTTGCTAGCATTTGGTGCTTGCAACAAAAGTACATCTGAACAAAAAATGAACGTAATCAAAATTGGCACAATCGCGGGACCTGAAACAGCCCTCATGGAAAAAATTCGCGATGAGTTAAAACAGCGTCACGATATTAACCTTGAAATTATTCAATTTAATGATTTTATGACGCCAAATATTGCTCTTGAAGATGGCAGTTTGGATGCAAATGCGTTCCAGCATCTGCCTTATTTAGTAAACTTTGTGAAACTAAAAAACTCTAAAATCGTATCCGCCGGCAAAACTTTTGTTTACCCAGTAGCTGCATACTCACAAAAAATTAAGCATATCTCTGAATTAAAACAAGACGCCAAGGTTGCTATTCCTAATGATCCAAGCAATGAAGGACGAGCGCTCATGCTTTTAGAAAAAGCTGGGCTTATCAAGCTCAATGCTAAAGATCCATTATTAGCGACTCCTCAAGATATTTCTGAAAATAAATTAGCCCTTCATTTCATTGAAATCGATGCAGCCCAGCTTCCTCGCACTTTAAGCGATGTGGATTTAGCAGTTATCAACACAATTTTTGCTTCTGCCGCTCAACTTGATCCTACTCGTGATGGGATTCTTCTAGAGCAAGCTGATTCACCCTATGCCAACATCGTTGCTGTGCGAGAAGAAACACTACATAAGCCTTGGATACCGACGCTTATGGCGGTTATTCACTCTGAGCCAGTAATCACAGAGGCAAAACGCCTCTTCAATAACAACGTAATCGCTGCTCAATAAGAGATATTTATGATCTCTTTTCAAAATGTCTCTAAACATTTTTATCACGATAACGCCAATTTTTCTGCTTTGAAAAACATCTCCTTTGATGTTGCAGAAGGCGAGATCACAGGCATTATCGGCAAAAGCGGCGCTGGCAAATCCACGCTACTTCGCTGTGTCAATGGCCTGGAATCTCCTGATTCAGGTAAAGTGCTTGTCAATAACGCTTCAGTAGCTGATCTTAGCGGTAAAAATCTCCGCAATATGCGAAAAAAAACTACTATGGTATTTCAGCATTTCAATCTGCTAAGCGCTAAAACAGTATTTGATAATATCGCCTTCCCTCTTTATCTGAACGGCCAAAAGCGTGCCGAAATTACTGATAAAGTAAATCAGCTGCTAGCTCTCACAGAATTAGAATCCTATAAAACCAAATACCCAAGCCAGCTTTCAGGCGGCCAGAAACAACGCGTCGCTGTAGCAAGAGCTTTGATTTCTGACCCTGAAGTTATCCTCTGTGACGAAGCAACATCAGCACTTGACCCGCAAAACACTCGCAGCATTCTTCAGCTTCTCGATAAGATCAACCGCTCGCTCAACAAAACTATCCTACTTGTTACCCATGAGATGGATGTCATCAAAAGTATTTGCCACCGCGTCATCTTGCTAGATAAAGGCAGCTTAGTTGAATCAACCAATACACTTGATTTCTTTCTGCATCCTAAAACAAAACTAAGCGAAGACTTTGTCGGATCTAATTTTGAGACAGATATTTTATCTGCTTTGCGCAAAGATAATAAACACACGCCTTCAAGCCCGATTCTTAAGATAATGCTAAATCTCGATGAACACGAAAACTTATTATTTCCTTTGTTTCTAAAATATCAGCTTATAGCCCATATCGTATACGCCAAGGTCGAATTTATTCG
>CALBMD010000466.1 GCA_937896265.1 uncultured Pseudomonadota bacterium | reverse complement strand
CGATAAAAAAGCACAGCTACCCAAGACTTGCCCCTCTTGTCAGAGTGAACTTTTCTTCGACGATGTGCGACTGATTTGCCAAAATATTCATTGTGAAGCAAAAAGGCTTGGTTTTATTTTAAATTGGATTCGCTGTGCTGATATCGAAGATATTAGCGAAAAGCGCTTAGAAGTCATGATGGAATTGTTAAAAGTAAGACACCCTGCAGACCTTTATTTATTGCAAGTAGCAGATTTTCTGCAGCTACCTGCTACTAAAAAGAAAATGGCGCAAAAGCTCTACGACAACATTCAAAAATCTAAACAGATAAAAGCGGCAAGATTTCTCACAGGCTTAGGTATATCTGGAATGGGTCACACCATGTGGCAAGATCTTCTTCGGCATTTCAAAACTATAGAGGCTATTACAGAACAAGCGCCTAGCACTATCCAAACCGAAGTAAGAGGTTTTGCCGAAAAGATGGCCACACAAGTTGTCATGGGATTAAAAGAGGCTAAAACGGATATCAAGAAACTATTGGCTGCAGGTGTCATCCCTTATTATGAAAACATGCCAAAGACAGCCCATCCACTTGCTGGCACCACTATTGCTATCACTGGCTCTCTTTCTAAACCCCGGCTGGAAATCGAAGAAGAGTTGACAAAGCTAGGTATTAAGATGGCTTCTAGCGTAACCGCAAAAACCAAAGCTCTCGTAACAAATGAAAAGAACTCTAATTCAAGCAAATACCAAAAAGCTCTAGCTTTAAACATTCCCATTTGGACTGAAGCCGAACTATTAGAAAAGCTGGCAAAGGGAAAAGCTTAACTTTAAGAGAGCTTAATTAAAGACCTAACCTGCGCCATAACATCCACCAAGGGAATACTATCCATCGGCAAGGCTTCACCGGAGAATTTTGCTGTTTGCAAGATACGATGACGTTCATTACAAGGAGACCAAGAACGGCCATCAGTTGGACCATGCAGCTGCAGGGTTTTTAGGTTAGTGGCAACAGCTAAATGACTAGGGCCATTGGAATTGCCAATAAACAAATCATGCTTAGCAATCAAAGCAGCCAACTCTTTGAAACTTGTATCTGGTGCCAAATGGGTTGGCATTGCACATTCTTTGGCAATTGCCTCTACCTCTGCTTTTTCCTCTTTACCGCCCCATAGCCAAGTTATCTCTGCCCCCAGCTCTTGAATCAAATGATCTGCTAGCCGGGAGTAAGAAGAAGCTGGCCACTTGCGCAAAGGACGCCTATGACAAGGCGCTAACACAATCTTAAGGCTAGCATGAGCTAGCTTGGGGTTTTCAGCAAAAAATCTAGTGCTGATTTCCTCATCTTCTGGCAACCAGCTAAAATCAAGATTAATACTGCCTCGCTTGAAACCTAACTGGCTTAAAGCATCCATTTTTTCTTCAACAATATAGCGGCCAACCCCTTGCGAAAGCACCGTGTCCGTATAAAGAAAAGATCTTGAGCTTTTCTTTATCGCTCTTTTGGGCGAACCGCTGGCAAAGGATAGTAAAGCACTACGAGGATTGTTCATGAAGTCAATCACAAGATCAAATTTTTCAGCCCTAATTCTTTGCATGAGAGCTAGCTGTTCCTTGAAGCTCATACTTTCATGGTAGGTTATTGTTTCAGTCAGATAAGGGTTATCTGCTAAAATCTTACGGCCCATCTCATGGGCTAAAAAATAAACGCGGCTATCAGGTGATTGCTCCTTAATTGCGCGAATACAAGGCGTTGTTAAAAGGATATCGCCTAGTTGGCGCAATTGAATCAAAAGGATTTTTTGATACACGGAAAGAACACTCCTAGGCTAATAGATCAGGCCTCTTTTGCCTGGTTTTTTCTTGCATCTGAGATCGGCGAAAAGCTTCTATCTTCTTGTGGTCACCCCCCCTAAGGACGGGTGGCACTTCAACACCATTAAAAACCACTGGGCGCGTATAAAGCGGGTACTCTAAAAGGCCACCTAAAGCCTCACCAAAAGAGTCATGGCTGGCACTATCAGCATGACCAAGTACACCAGGGATTTGCCGAAGCATACTATCAGCCAACAGCAAAGAGGGCAACTCCCCTCCAGAGACAACAAAATCTCCCATAGAGACTTCTAAATCGACGAAACCATCGATAAAACGCTGATCAATACCAGCAAACCTGCCACAAACAAAGACCAATGGTCTTTCTAAGCAAAGCGTTTCCTGAGCTAAGCTTTGCGTCCAGGGCTTGCCGCTGGGACTTGGGGCAATGACATAAGGGTTGCCTTGAATAGTATCCAGAGCCTTTTTTAAAATGTCAGGGCGCATGACCATGCCATCACCACCACCAAAAGGCCGATCGTCAATAGTTTTAGCACGATCTGCAGCAAAATCGCGGAGATTTAACGCCTCGATTTGCGCTAATTTTTGGCTCTGAGCGCTGCGAAAGACGCCAAACTCCGCATAGCCTTTAACAAATTGTGGGTGAATAGTGATGAAAATCAAACGAGTCATAAAGCGTCAGTACCAAAAGTCCTCAAACACCTCTGAAGAGACAAGCATCTGAATGCTCTCTTTTTCAAGGGAGTTTAAATCAAAAAAGTTGGCAACAAGCGGTAGGTCTACACACTTTTCTTTAGCGCTCTTAATGCTAATAATATCGCTTGCCCCATAATTTTGCCTATCAATGGCTTGACCAACAATCTTGCCATCAACGTCAATGACAGGTTTTCCTATAGGGCCTAGCAACTCTGGCAAACTAAGCGTCGCCCAAAGGCTCATCCCTTGTATCTTTTCCACCGCTGTTCGATCTTCAGCAGTGGTTAGCTTTAACATGAGGTGTCCCTTAGGGGAATAAGAGGCTTGAGCAAGCCTGGTCACATGGGCACTTGACAGAGCTTGACCCACACATAACTCAAGGATAGTAGTCGGATCCAGAGCGACAGGCTTAGCTAAAAAAAAGAAGCCTTTTAGGCCATGAGGTTTTCCCACGGTTCCCAAAAAGCTCCATGAAGACGTTGACCTTAAAATAAGGAAGTCCTCTTAGTTTACAGCGCGGCTAAGCTTAACATCCTTAATTTTCAGCATTTTGCTGACTGGGATGCTTACTTGAGCGCCTTTGCTGTACCAATACTGAATTCGCTCACTCTTCAACTCAATGACCGATGGCTCACAGTTTGGATCGTAGTAGCCAAGTTTTTCAATAAAACGACCATCGCGAGCATTCCTTTGATCAGTAGCGACCACGTGGTAAAATGGCTTGTGAGTAGCACCTTTGCGCTGAAGACGAATATGAACCGCCATGAAGACTCCAACTATCTCTAATTAATGGGTTACTTTCTTTGCAAATAGACTGGGGCGACGGCAAGCAATACCTGACCCTAGCTCGAACCGCCATTCATAACATTTTCACCAAAAATCTTCTAGTCTATTTTTTCTACTGCCTATGATAGATTTTTATATGTTACTTGACTCACAAGAAAAGGACGAACATGCGTTCAAATCCCAGGTGGCGGTTAAAGCAGTTTTTTCTTCTATCTCTCTTCTTTCTTACATTCTGGGCAAAAGCTGTGCAATACCCAACCCCCGGAGCCAATAGCTCCTTGGGGCAAGGCTCTGTGGTTTCAGGGGCAACAGCTACCTCGACCATGAGCCTGTACTTCACCATTACTCAAATCCCACAAAGCGTGCTTTCTACTACATCTATTCAAAGCGGCTTAGACTACCGCCAGGTTAGTATTGTGCTACCAAACTGTGGCGGCAACTCACCTATCACAACCAATGACCCAACTGGTTATACACCAAGCCCAGCTAATAATAGTTTTATCTGGACCTTTGCTGGCACTCAGACTGTTACAGGCCCAGACATCAATAATAATTACCAGATAACCTACAATATAAAAGTCGAACCGGCAGCTGGCAGCACCATCACCTTTGCTAGCTGTGTACAAACAGTTCAAAATAAATCAATCGACCCAGCCAATGCTTCCCAATATGTCGGCGTGCAACTTATCTTTAATGACTCTGCAAACGGCGCATATACCCCTGAAACGATCTCCACAGCAGTCTATCAAGTCCCTGTCATCACCTCAAAACCAGACGAACTACCTGACAACGTTGAAGCTACGGAGATCTTCAAAGGCGCAACTATTTCTTGGTCAGGCAATGTTCCTGTCAGCTATACAGACTCATCCCAACAAACCCCTGCCAATGTCTTGCTGATGCTCTTTGATCCAGACAATCAGCCCTACACCCTTAGCGCTAATCGTTGCACAAGCGAGGCTTGTAAAACGTCGAAAAAGGTCAGCTGTACCTTCAATTACACTTCACCTGATAACGCTTGCATTCAATGCATAAATGATAAAGGTCAAGAAGATGACTTCACTTTTCTTGATAGCACTCAAAACCTTCCTAGCTCCCAAGTATCTTTTCAAACTATTAGCAATGCAGCTACAGATGGCAGCTACCCTTTTACTGGTCTTGATGTTGGCAAACAGTATTATTTGGTGGCTGCCTATGACCAAGGCGTCAAAAGAACAGACTGCTTAAGTGTCGTTCCTATTCAAACTTACTCTTTAGCTGAAGCCAATGGCGAGGCTCAAGCGACACCAGGCGACCCACGCTGCTTTATTGTATCGGCTACCTATGGCGATGTTCATCATCCTCACGTCATGCTCTTTCGTTGGTTTCGCGACACATTCATTTTAAAAACCCGGTTAGGCCAAGATTTTGTTGCTTGGTATTATGAGCAAAGCCCACCGCTTGCCAATGCTATTGCAACGCATCCAACTCTACAACTTGTCACCTTGACCCTTTTATGGATACCAACAACCCTTCTCTATTTGATCAAAGCAATTTGGCTTTATCCTCAAGCTTCTTCTCTCTTCCTGTTTTGTCTCCTTGCCTTTTTGCTCTTCTTTAGGGCAAATATAAAAAGGGGAGGCCGCCGCTCCTCAGTTTAAAAACCTAAGGAGTTCAAGTGTCTGCCCTCACCCTCAAACATTCAATCTTCCAAGAAGTGCTTTTCCCACCAAAGAAAATGCAACCTGAAGAGAGCCGAGGGTTCTTTCTCAATAAAGTGATCAGCTTCCATGCGGCAGCCCATCGCTTATGGCAAGACTTTCCAATTGTCGTTTTTGACTTAGAAACAACCGGCCTTGACTTTAGAAATCATGAAATCATTGAGATTGGCGCGCAAAAGCTAATTGCTGGTCAGGTGGTTGATGAGTTTTCAACCCTTGTGCGCTTTGACCGCCCCCTGCCTGAAGAGATTATCAAGATCACAGGTATTACCGATGAGATGCTTCTTGGCCAGCCGGCGTTATCTGATGTCATTGAGCAATTTCTTAATTTCATTAAATCCAGCTTGCTTGTCGCTCATAATGCTGCCTTTGATAGCGCTTTTATCAAACAAGCTTGTCTAAACCTGGGCATTGAATGGACATGGCCATGCTACTGTACTTTAAAGTTAGCCCGGGAGTTATTACCCGATTTAGAACGAAAAAACTTAGACACCCTAGCTAAACACTACCAGCTTTCTTTCGAGGCGCGACATCGATCTATTGGCGACGTAAAAGTCACAGCAGAGGTGCTTAAGCAGATGATGGCTAACGAAGGTGAGCATTTACTGAGCTTAGCTGACTTAGAACCGTACCGAGTTTAAATAGGGATAAGCGATGCTGATTAAAAGCCAGCTCAATACCGGTGATAAAAGTTATCAGGAAAATTATCAAAAAAATGCCGCGCTAGCCCAAGACCTTGCCACTTTGACAGCGAGCATCATCCATGCCGGCGGTGAGGCTTCCATCGCTGGTCAGAAAGAAAAAGGCAAGCTCACAGCCAGAGCGCGCATTGCCAAACTTATTGACCCTGACACAGAATTTTTAGAAATAGGGCTTTTTGCTGGACACCAACTCTATGAAGATGAGGTGCCAGCAGGCGGCATTATTACTGGTGTGGGATGTATCCACGGTCGAAGCTGCATGATTGTTGCCAACGACCAAACAGTTAAGGGAGGCACCTACTATCCTATTACCGTTAAAAAACACTTAAGAGCCCAAGAAATCGCCGAGAAAAACAACCTACCTTGCCTCTACCTCGTAGACTCAGGTGGCGCTTTCTTACCAAAACAAGATGAAGTTTTCCCCGACAAAGATCATTTTGGCCGCATTTTCTACAACCAAGCAAGAATGAGCGCTAAGGGTATCCCTCAGATCTCCTCTGTACACGGTTTTTGCACGGCAGGCGGCGCCTATATCCCAGCCATGTCTGATCAAAGCGTTATTGTCAAAGGCAATGGCACCATTTTTCTAGCTGGACCGCCCTTGGTAAAGGCTGCTACTGGCGAAGAAGTAAGCGCGCAAGACTTAGGCGGCGGTCTTGTTCACACGCAAATTTCTGGTGTTTCTGATCATCTAGCAGATAACGACGAACACGCTCTTCATATTTTACGTGAAATTGTTGCTCATCTGGGCAAGCCTAAAAGGATGCTCTTAAACTACAAAGAGCCAAAAGCCCCTCTTTATGATCCAGAGGAAATTTTAGGGCTTGTCCCAGCAAGCTTGGCAAAAAGCTTTGATCCTCTTGAGCTTATCACCCGTATTGTTGATGATTCAGACTTCTTCGAGTTCAAGAAAAATTTTGCCAAGACTTTAGTGACTGGCTTTGCGCATATTGGTGGCATCCCTGTAGGGATCCTAGCCAACTTTGGCGTCTTATTTGGCGACAGCGCTCTTAAGGGAACACACTTTATTACTCTTTGTTGCCAAGAAAATATTCCTATCCTCTTTCTCCAAAATCTCTCAGGATTCATGGTGGGTAAAGAAGCTGAACACCAAGGGATTGCTAAACATGGCGCTAAGATGGTGCACGCTGTTGCTAATGCCAATGTCCCTAAAATCACCCTAATCACAGGTGGCAGCTTTGGCGCTGGCAATTATGGCATGTGTGGCCGCGCCTTTGATCCTAATTTTATGTTTATGTGGCCTAACGCTCGCATTTCAGTCATGGGAGCTGAACAGGCTGCCTCTGTTCTTGTGACAGTAAAGAAAGATCAGTTGGCAAAAAAAGGACTAGGTCTGAGCTTTGAAGAAGAGACTAAGATCAAAAACCCCATCCTTGCCAAATATGAGGCTGAGGGCAGTCCATACTATGCTTCAAGCCGTCTTTGGGACGATGGCATCATCGACCCTAGAGATACCCGCAAAGTTTTGACCTTGGCGCTTGCCAGCTCATTATCAAAACCAAGCAAGCGAACAAAGTTCGGTATCTTTCGTATGTAAATGGCAACTATCAGGAGCTTTATCATGGCATCCGTTGAGCTAGACTTTGTTGACCTTGAGAGCGCTAATGGCAAAGTTGCCTTTGTCACATTAAACCGCCCAGAGCAAGCCAATGCCTTAAACGATGATATGATTTTTCTGCTAAATAAAATCTGCACCCAACTAGCCAGCGATAGCAACTGCCGAGTTGTTGTTTTAAAGTCCCGCGGCAAACATTTTAGTGCTGGCGCCGACTTAAGCTGGATGAAAGCTGTCAAAAGCACTAACCCACTCAACGCCAGTACAGATGATTTAGCGCAAGTCTTTGCTAAGATCAAAAATCTACCACAGCCTTCGATAGCGGTCGTGCGCGGTGCCGCTTATGGTGGCGCTTTAGGCCTGACTGCTGCCTGCGACATCGCTATTGCCTCTGAGCAAACAACTTTTTGCTTTAGCGAAGTTAAATGGGGCCTTTTGCCAGCCGTCATTTTGCCCTATGTTAGCGCCAAAATGTCGCGAACTAGCCTTGTTAGATTTGGCTTAACAGCTGCAACCTTCTCCGGTAGAGAAGCCTTCGAAAGTGGTCTTGTTTCTATAGTTGCAAGTGATCAAGAACTGCATGCCTGCCTCCGACAAGAAATAGATCGATTGTTGGCAGGGGGACCAAAAGCACAACGAGCCTTTAAACAACTTATGCAAGGCCTTGATGCTTCTTCTTCTTTTCTGTCTCTTTGCTCTGAGACAATTCTTAGAGCTCGCCGAGAAGAAGAAGGACAGCAGGGCATGAGCGCCTTTTTAGACAAAAGATCACCCCCCTGGGTGAGCCGTTTCAGCAAAGAGTTGGATTTGTCATGACGTGGAAAAAAATTAAGCGTGTCTTTATCGCTAACCGCGGTGAAATATGCCGCCGGATAGCTGTTACAGCAAGAAAACATCAGATACAGACCGTCGCTTTAAGGCCACAAGGGCAAGAAAGAAACTATCTCGCTGGCCTTGTTGATTTTTATAGCGAAGCTGAGAATTCTCGAGCCAATAGCTATATGGACCCTGACTACCTTGTTGGCTTAGCTAAGAAAGCTGGGTGCGACGCTCTTCACCCTGGTTTTGGCTTTCTTTCCGAACATGCTGGCTTTGCACAAGCTGTAGAGGCCAAAGGAATGATTTGGATAGGCCCTCCTTGGCATGCAATGCAGGCTATGGCTGAGAAATCACAAGCTCGTCAGGTTGCCAAAAACTTAAACGTGCCGCTTGTCGCGGGCATCGATCAAATCGACTACCTACGCGATCAAAAAAGCTGCGAAAACATGCTAAATACTTGGCTTTTAACCGCACGCTTTCCGCTTATTCTAAAGGCTTCAGCAGGCGGCGGCGGTCGAGGCATGAATATCTGTTGGGCAAAGGAAAACTTTTATACTGATTTGGAACGCACAAGTTTAGAAGCGCAAAAAGCATTTGGCAATGCAAACCTAGTTATTGAGCAATATATTGAGCGCTCTCGCCATATCGAAGTTCAAGTCTTAGGTGACAGCTACGGGACAGTCCTTGCTCTTGGAGATCGTGATTGCTCAATACAAAGGCGCAGACAAAAGGTTATCGAAGAGGCGCCAGCCCCCCATCTCAATAAAGCGACAAGAAAGGCTCTGCAGGAAAGTGCTATCACTTTAGCAAAGCATGTCGGCTATCAATCAGCTGGCACTGTTGAATTTATTGTTGACTGGTCAAAGCCTCCTATAGGCGAAGAGATTTGCCCATACTATTTTTTAGAGATGAACACTAGGCTACAGGTGGAGCACCCTTGCACCGAGCAGGCTTTTGGCATCGATCTAGTCGCTTGGCAATTCAAAGTGGCACAAGGAGAAAAAATCGATGAGCTAAAAGAGCGAAAGCCCATCTGCCATGCCATCGAGGTTAGGGTTTACGCCGAAGACCCAAGCAACAACTTTTTTCCAGCTCCTGGTATTATCCACAGTTTTGAGCCCTATCATTGCTCCTCAAACCGTTGGGAACTTGGGCTTGATAGTTCTGATGAAATCTCTGCTAACTTTGACCCAATGATCGCTAAAGCTATTGCATGGGATGAAGATCGCTTCGTTGCTATTTCACATTTAAGGACATCCTTAGCAAATACTGTCCTTCTCGGACCAGCTAACAATAAAGAGTATCTGCAGGAGCTTTTGAGAGATCGTGAATTTGCTAAATCTTGTGCCCACTCGAAGATTCTTCCTGACCGACACGATGGGATATTAGCGCAGATCGTTGAGGAAAAAGCCCAAAATGAGCCTAAAGTGCTTGCTCTTAGCGACAAGTTACATCTTGCGATGAGCTCGCCTTCTTTAGCGATCTCCTGTGAAAAAATTCTAGAATTGAGCTTTGCCAAGACGCTACGGCCAAAACATACTCTAGAAAGCCCCTTTTGCCTCATTGATCAAAAAGCTTTCAGCCACCCTCTACATAAAGAGTGGCATTATAATACAGGGAAAATACTATTAAGCCTTCCCCATGAACCGACAGTGTGTATTCCTTTTGTGCAAGCTAGATCCAGACAAAAAAGCTTACGCTACTTCCTTTATCAGGGGTTAGGCTACACCTTCTTAACTCAAAAAGAAGCTTATGAACAAGAGACACAGGTTCATGAAGATGGCGGCGAAATCCTAGCGCCAGTGCCAGGCAAGGTTGTCCGTGTGCTAAAAAGCGACAATGAATCAGTGAAAATAGGGGAACCCTGCTTTCTTCTTGAATCGATGAAAATGGAATACGAGGTTAAGGCAAGAAGAAATGGCTTAATTGGAAATGTTAGTGTTAAAATAGGAGAACAAGTTACAAGTGGCCAAATGCTGGCTCGTATCACCTAGTCCTTTTAGGCGGAAGCCAAAAAATGAACATCACTAGCTTTATCCGTAAGTCTGGGTTTAAGATTCTAGCACTTGCTAGATTGACTCAAATTGAATACAGCATTGTTCTTTATCTCATCAACTGCGCCGCATCAAACCTAAGCGATATTATCACAACAGAGCTTGAGCTAGCCAGTATGCTTGGTTTTGATGAAGGTGATGTGACTATTGCTCTAGAATCGCTAACAGCAAAAAACATCATTCGCCTGCAATATAAGGATCAAAATCCTGAAACTATGCCACATCCTTCTTTACGAATTGCTTTTTCTCTAGATACAACTAGCTGGCGCATGGATCATAAAGATGAAGTCACCCCTGAAGAAGCTGTTGTTTACCCTTTTTATAGCATAAAGCGCGTAGCTGACGTAGAACCTGGTAAATTACAGTCGGCACCAAAAGAAAACAATGAATCGCAAACATGGTTACGTATTCTCTCAACTTTTATCCAAGATAAATCGCTAGATGAAAAAGAAATTGAAGATTCTGAGCGTGATGCAAAGATCCTAGAGGAGACCCATGGCAGTGACCAAGTCGTTTTGACACTGCGCCATTTTGGCGCCCGCATCCCTTCTTTGAGCCTTCTAGCAAGCAGTTGGGAACACTATCAAGAGATTTATGAGCAAGAAACCTCTCACATCAATTTCATGGAAGCCCGCAAAAAGCACCATGAGCTTGACGATGAGCTCAAGAAAAATGCCAAATCCTGGTTAAGCCGAGCTCACCAAATTCGTCTCTCTGCCTCTGAAATTAATATCCTTAAACTGTTAATTCGCCACCGCCATCCAAGGCGTCAGCTTTTTTGGGCCTATCAAGCACGGAATAATTACGTCAATTTAAAAGATTTTTTTGCCGAGAACTCAAGCTTGATGATCGGTGTGACAACCAAAGGGACGATTATTAAAGCGACATCGTCGCCAAAAAAGTAGTCTTAGGTGCTTTTGCCTCGATTTTGGCACGAAAAACCTGGTAATCTTCCTCTTGAAAAAAACGTTCTGTTTGTAGTTCATATTCTGTTTGAAAGCCAAGCTTGAGCAAATACTTTTGCACCCGATCGACATGCCCCTTACCAGCATAGACAAGGTTTTTTTGCTCTTTTGAACAAAGAGTGTTGAGCAGAATCTCCATATCTGCTGCCCCATAAACCAAAACGCTCTGCAAAGTTTTGATCACCAAAGAAGTTTCCATCGCCGCTAGCGGCCAAGCCTGCAAGCTATCGCCACAAAAAGTCACTTTTTTCTGGAACCAATCAAGAAAGGAAATTACCTGCAATCTTTGCTTTTTAGTTAGAGAAACGGCACAAGATTGCCATATTTGATGCAAAGCATTGCTAGCTCCTTTGTCGTAGCCAAAATGAACTCTCAATGCTGCTAGAATTTCATTGCGTTTATCCGCAACAGACAGCTCCCCAGCAGCTTTACTCTTGTTGTAATTTAGGTTGACAAGAAAGCGTCTAAGTTGCCAGGAAACCGAACGCAAACGATCGCTTGCTATAAAATCTTTACCACGAGTAAAAAGATAATCACCCTTGGTTGTTAAAAAGACATCTTGCGCTCTTGGATTTTTCTTACCCCCGTGCTCCCAAATTAAAAACACATGCTGCAATCTCTCTATCAGCATATCTATAGCCTTAACTGCAGCTTGCCCCTCCTTGGATTGCTCAAGAGCAAGATTATGACGATCGCCGATTAGAAAGACTTCTTTTGTTTGTTCGCCTTGATAAAGGCTCATATGTGTGAATTTTTTCGGAAAAGACAAGGCCATCAGCGGCCAACATAGAAGAATAATAGCAAATACAGAATGCATTGATGTCCCAAAATATAAACGTGACCTTAGGCTAGCTTTTCTGTTCGCCTTCTGAAAGGGTGCTGCTAGAATGATCGTTTTATCAGGAAAGCACCGCTATCAAAACCAGTATTATATCCAGCGCAAGCTGCATGAAGGATGGGTATGAAAAAATTTGCTAGACTTCTAACTATTGGGCTTGGGACTAGTATTCTTTTAGTTTGCAGTTATCTTGCTAAGAATTGGTATTATCAAGCAAATCTTTTACATGCTCAAGAAATGCTTGCGACCATTGATATACCAGTGGAAATTAGAGACCTTATACTGCAAAACAAATTACCAAAATATGCTTCTGTCATGCGCATAGATAACAATAAAATATTTTTTGCCACTGAGCTTTCGCGTTCAAAACTTTTTTACCGCGATAAGCGCTTATTAACTTTTTTAGAGAACATCAGTAAAAGTGAGAATCTACCAGATGGTTTTTACCTAATCTCTACTGCCGACAATATCATTAAGCCTCTTTCCTATCCAATTTTAACCTTTGCCGGCTCCCAAAGCCTTGCAGAGCAAGGTCACATTGTCCTTTTTCCTGATTACGACGCTCAAAGAGGTTACCAAAAACTTTTTGCTAAGATCGAAGAAGGAATAAGCACTTACCCTTGGCAGAAAAAAGTTGCAAAAATCTTTTGGCGTGGAGCTAACACTGGTTATGCAATAGAAAACAAAACTCTTAGAACAAAATTTCTAGATCAAACTAAAGATCTATTTTTTATTGATGCTGGCTTCACCAAGCACACACAGTTTAAAACTAAGGCAGATAAAGACGCATTTGCTGCTAAGTACCCGCTCAAAAACAAAGCGTCCGAAAAAGATGCTCTACAATACAAATACCTGATTGATGTTGATGGCAACTCCTGCAGTTATTCGCGTATGGCATGGATTCTTTATTCTAATTCTTTGCTCCTTAAACACAAATCTGACCAGGTACAATGGTATTATAGCCTTCTAGAAGAGAACGTCCATTACTTGCCTATTGCTGAAGATTTTTCCAATATAGAGAGTCAATTTCGCTGGGCTGAGGAGCACACAAATGAGGTACAAACGTTAATCACAAATGCGAGCAACCTAGCAAAGAAAGTTTTCAGCGAGGAAGCTGTCATACAAGCAGCCTTACAGGCCTTACAGAGCTACCAAATGCTTGCCAAAAACAAAGAACAAAATGCTTATGCCAGGGCTACTGTAGCTAAATTGCCTTGACGACTAGAAAGCAACGCAAGGTCTGGAAAAACCACTAGCCCTGATGCTTATGCCACCCCCACCCTATAATCTAGTTGCCATAAACGACCAAGCCCCGGAGTAACTATCGCTAAATCAAAGCGAATATGCTCCGGATTTAAGCGCTCTTGCACTAAAAAAGCTTGGCAACCGCGCCGCAAACTAGCCATTTTTCTGCCACCAACTAAGGCTCTAAGATCTTCGCCAAAACGAATTTTTTGCCTTCGCCATTTCACTTCAATGACGACAAGCGTCTGTTTCTTCATAGCAACAATATCAAGCTCACTACCTACTCTCCTGAAATTGCGTGCCAAAATAGTCCATCCCTGCGAGACAATAAATTCTGCTACATAACTTTCCACATGAAAGGCTTGTTTAGTAAAATCAGAAATAGCCATACCCCCTCCTTCTGGCGAAGTTGTTTTTCGTTAAAGAAAACGAGGGGATATTATTTACTAAGCTAGCCTTGATCTTTAAGCGACTTGTATCGCATCGGATAAAGTTTCTTTAAAGAGCTAGGTATAGGCACTTTATTGGCAAACCCTCTCAGATGTCTCAATTCACCATAGCTGTTAGAAAGCAAAAAAGACTCAAACTTTCTTATTACGCTAAGAGGCAAAGGAAGGCTATAGACAAACTGTAGTGCCTGGCTGTGATGAGGATAAAGCACAAGGCTAAGACGTAAAACAAAAGAAAAAAACAAAGCAAAAGCTTGCTCATCATCTTGCTGATGCATAGCTTGATAAAAATCTTGCCAAGCTGATTTTTGTTCTATTGTCAAAGACTTGCTCCATCTGGCAACAGCATCAGCATCATCGCGAAAAAGTTGCCACTTTGGCTTTGCTTGCACACTTAGCGTTTTGACCCAATGGCGAAGAGTAGATAATTGCCAATTAAAAAGCGGCAAACCCATTCTTTGAGCAATAGCTAGAAAAATGCGCGCAAATTCGTTCATCGGTTTCAAAGTACAATAAAGCTGAAATGGCCTTGCTTGTTCTGATTGCTCTTCACTAAAGTAAGCTTTTTTACTCCCTTGAAAGTATTTGAGATGCAGCAAAGCCTGATCTAGCTCTATATCTGCGCTAAGATTTTGTGTCTTAATTTTTGCCTCGTGGGCTTCTAAACAGAGTAAGGGAAGCGCTGTCGCAATCTTGAGAAAACTCCACAGCATCACTGATTGATGCAAGGCTAAGCCAGAAAAGCAAGCATCAAGATCACGAAAGTTTGCTTGCCTAAGAAGATAGCTTTCACGGTTTTCTCCCGAAATATGCCAAATTTGCTCAACTTCCTGCGAAAGAAAACCTCGCTGTCTCACAAGCGTCAAAGATCGCCACAGAAGATCGCCCTCATCCTGATGCGAACAA
>CALBMD010000465.1 GCA_937896265.1 uncultured Pseudomonadota bacterium | reverse complement strand
ACTATGCCACTTACATACCAAACCTATATCCAGCTTGATAAAATCCTCGATGCTCAGCACCCTCTTACACCAGGGGAGCATGATGAGATGCTTTTCATCGTTATTCACCAAACCTATGAACTTTGGTTTAAGCAAATTTTAACCGAAGTTAATCTTCTTAAAAAAAGGCTTTTTGCTAATGAATTAGAAAGCTCTCAGGCAACTTTTAAGCGGATTCTAGCTATTTTCCGCACTTTAGTGCAGCAAACCGATATCTTAGAAACCATGACACCACTATCTTTCTCAAGCTTTAGGTCTCGTTTAGATAGCGCAAGCGGCATGCAATCTGTTCAATTTAGATTGATCGAATTTGCGTTTGGCTTAAAGGATGCTTCACGCCTTTCTATCCACCCAGAAGATAGCCCAGAGCACCATGCAATAGCTTTAGCTTTGACAGAGCCATCCATTTATGATGCTTTTCTTTCTTTTGCCAACCAGAGGGGCGGTCCTGGAACGATTCCCCTTCGAGTTCTAAACAGAGATAAAACGAAAAAGCATGATGCCGACCCTGAAACCATAGAGGGCTTGGAAAAACTCTACCGCATGCGTTCTCCAGCCATTTGGATATGCGAAAGCATGATAGACTTAGATGAAGCCCTACAGGAATGGCGCTACCGCCATGTTAGGATGGTAGAGCGTACTATCGGCAACAAAATGGGAACTGGCGGCACTTCTGGCGTTGGCTATCTGCGAGCAAGCTTATTTACACAAGCTTTTCCTGAGCTGTGGCAGGTAAGGAGTCAATTTTAATTTCATTTTTAGATCATCCAGCCGAGCGTCAGCAAGGCAAAAAAATCCGGACCCTTGGCCTGGGTTAGTTAGTGCGCTTCACGCGAGAGCCTATTGCTTTCATCTTGAGGAGAAAAACTATTGCCTGATCTAGCTACACTACCTTCTCTTGAGTATATCAAGATTGAACTGCATGGCCCGATGGCCTTGGTTCAATTAAACAACCCTACCAAAGCCAATGCTCTTAACAAGAAAATGTGGTTTGAGCTTGGAGGGGCAGCTACAGCTCTTAAGGCAGCCCAAGACAGAGTTAAGGTTGTTATTTTAGCTGGCTTGGGCCGTCATTTTTGCTCTGGCATTCATCTTGATTTCCTTAAGGAAATATTTGGTGAGGGACGAGCCCTAGCTGCTGCTGATCGCCCAGCCTTTTTGAAGCTGAAAATCCTTGCCATGCAACAAGCTTTTCACAGTTTCTACGACATGCCGCAGCCAGTTATTGCAGTAACTCATGGCGTCTGTGTCGGGGCTGGATTAGATCTGATCTGTGCTGCAGATATTCGGATTGCTACCTTCAATACCGTTTTTAGTGTCTTAGAGACAAAACTAGGGATCATAGCCGACATAGGGACTCTACAACGCGCGCCCTATCTAATAAGCGAAGGCAAGCTGCGGGAGCTTACTTATACGTCAGATCTTTTTTCAGGCTGGTCAGCTAAACGTTGGGGCCTTGTCAATCATCTGGCCTTAAGCCGATATAGTGCCTTGGCTAAGGCATTTAAGCTGGCTAATAAAATTGCCGCGCTTCCAGACTATGCTGTTTTTGGCAGTAAACAGATCCTCAATGAAAATTATCGCCGCAGCATTATGGAAAACCTAGAGAAGGTTGCGGAGTACAACTCCCATACCCTTTGCTCGGAGGCTGCAGAACGCTTTTTTGCGAAGATGCTCTAAGCCAAAACTTAAGCGCTTTCTTGGGAGGACCCCTGCATGCGCTGCTTGTTTCCTCCCAACCCCCTTGCTAAGAAGA
>CALBMD010000464.1 GCA_937896265.1 uncultured Pseudomonadota bacterium | reverse complement strand
GTATTGGTACATGAGGATTTCGTGACGACAAAGCAACGCTGCACACAACTAGAAATTCGGATCTTGGCTCTATTATCGCAAATAAATGCCTAATTTATTAACTTATCTTGATTCAGAACAAGAAACCTGGCAAACAGGAAAATTTTTCCTTTCTAAATACCAAGAGAATTGACTTAAAATAATATTCTGTCTAAAAGGAGGCACTATGCAATATATTTTCATTTCTCTAATGGGTTTTTTTCTGTTTTCATGGTCAAGTTTTGCTGATGAAAAGAAAACTAGTGGCGTAAGCAAGGGTTGTGAGATTGTAACAATTCGCATCCCATGTAAAGGTGAAAGTAAAATGTGCTTTGATCGTTGCAAAGAAAAAACGCAAAAGTGCACAGTAAAAGTGAAGGCTGATTCTGCCAAAGAGTGTGAAGAAAAAGCAGCATCCGAATGTCCTCTTAGTCGAGGAAAGATCACTTATTCAAAGAAAATTTCGGCTCATTGGGAAGGTAAGCTAGTAGGAAAAGAAGATCTTTGTTTAAAGCCAGATGGTAAAATGCGTGATGATTATGGGCAATGTGAAGTTGATCAGCAATTTGCTGCTCCCTAATTGGAGGTTTAATGGCTCTGCGATCTTTTCTTCGTAATCGATCCTTGCGTTTTAAGGTCATTGCCAGCATCTTGGTTGTGACGCTAATTAGCATGTTCTACCTAGTGGCTATGCAGTTCATACTTAGTTCTGTGCTGCAAAGATCAAATAATTCTTATTCTTTGATTAAATCTAGCAAACTTATTGGTCAAGCCCTAACAGGAATAGCAAATCTTGAGGCAGCTCTTGATATTTGTAAAGTGACATTAGCAAATAACCAATCTCCTTCTTCTGATGATCTTGAAATAGCTGGCGAGGAAATTCGTGCTGGGACCATCAACCTTATTGGTAGCATTAGTGAACTTCACAATGACAACCTTAGTATCAATAAGATGCAGGCTGCATTTGATAATTTAGATAAAGTTATTGCGTCTACCGTAGCTTTGGTGTCTGAGAAGAAAGTAAAGCAAGAAGGCCTGCAAGAGTTGAAAGCGTCAGTAAAAGAATTGTTTCGCGGCATTAAAGAGCTTGAAGGAAAGGTTTTAGAATCAGGTATTGAGGATTTTTTGTTTGTGCAAAAGGCTGAACGTCTGAATACACTCATTCAGTTTATCTGTATTATTATCTTGTTGCTATGCCTACTTTGGTCAATCTTACTAATGAAATCTACAATGTATAGATTTGAATCGTCCTTGACCAGCGTGCATGCTGCCACAACTGATTTGCAGACATCAAGTAAAAGCCTTGTTGAACAATCAACTTCTCTTGCTGATTTAGCTACTAGTGGTGCTGCTGCTGTGCAAGAGACAGTAGCAACCTTGGATGAGATTTCAGCAATGGTGCAGCGTACTAAAGAGATTGTTGATCGCACAACAAACGCCTCTAGTATGAATGTTATGATCGCTGAAAAAGGCAAAAATACCGTGAGAGAGGCTAGTGATTCGATGGTAGCAATGCAAGGAGCTATTGATAGATTTTCATCAGAGGTTGCTAAGCAGAATGAACGCTTGACCGAAGTTGTTAACGTTATTCAAGGCATAGCTGATAAGACAAAAGTCATTGACGATATTGTTTTTCAAACCAGGCTCTTATCGTTTAACGCCTCGGTTGAAGCAGCGAGTGCTGGAGAACACGGCCGTGGATTTTCGGTCGTGGCAGGCGAAATTGGTAACTTAGCCACAATGAGTGGTGGTGCTGCTAAAGATATCTCTACTATGGTAGTAAGTGGTGTGGCCTCGGTGGCGCAATTAATTCAGACCTCTCGGGAGATTTTTGCTGATTTGGCTGTTGATGCCACAAATCGTGCTAGCAAGACTGTCGAGCACATGAAGGCTAGCGCTCAGGCGTTCGAGTCTATCACTTCAGCAATCAAAGAAGTTAGCGCGCTCAATCAAGAGATTTTATCAGCATCTTCGGAACAGTCATTAGGGGTAAATAATATCTCTATTGCCATGAAAGATGTCAATCTCACAATTGCCACGAGTGCTAAGAATGCATCTATCACCGTGCAAACTGCCACAAACTTTGGGGCAGTTTCTGCAGGGATCGATGAAGATGTTGTGCAAATGCAAAAGCAAGTTTTTGGTGCTAACTTTCAACATAAAGAAAGTCGCTAAGCGACTTGTGATCCCGCCGCAAGATGTCGCTTGACGCAAAGGTCAAATCCAACCAAGGTTTAAATTCAGATCATGGGAGGAGCAAGTGGCAACAAATCTTCAACTAGCAGAATTTGTCGATTCTCTGAATAATCAAGAGCCAATGAAATTTAGACACCTCTATGCCATCATTAAGGAGCGTGCCGAAAATGCTTTACCTGTTTGGATTCATCAAAGAGTGGTTTATTCAAAAAAACACAGCCTTGATCTTTCCGATAAACCCAAAATGTATGAGCTATTTCGCCTTTTTGTGGAAGCAAAGGGTAAAGGTTATGACAAAGATGATTTAATACGTGTGCTTTATAACCCTGAGTGTCGTTTTGTTTCTATGCGGCAGAAAGATTCTTATGGCCGCAATCTGACAAAACTAATCAGTAGAGCAAGGCTTCTCATGGAAGAGCATTTTACTGATCTTAATGATATACATTGGTTTCCAAACGATAGAAACCGTGGTCGTTGGAGTTTTTTTCAAGATAAGATCTAGCCCAGTTTTCCGGTCTAAATCGCAACTTAGAGGTTAGGCTGCGGAGTTTTTCTTAAATAGGGTTTAATAACTGTATAACCCTTGGGAAACAAGCGATCTATTTCTGTTTTGTCTTGAAGAGAGGGAACAATAATAACATCTTCGCCGTGTTGCCAGTTTACCGGTGTTGCGACCTTGTACTGATCGGTCAGTTGCAAAGAGTCAATGGCACGCAAGATCTCGCTAAAGTTGCGGCCAGTGCTGGCTGGGTAGGTAATTATCAATCGAATTTTCTTATTTTGGTCTATAACAAAAACTGAACGAACAGTGAAAGTCTCATTAGCATTTGGATGGATCATATCATAGAGCAAAGCTACTTTGCGGTCAGCATCTGCTAAAAGTGGAAAATTCAAAGCGTAGCCTTGAGTTTCGTAAATATCTCCAGCCCATCGGTGGTGGTCATTAAGTGGGTCAACGCTAAGACCAATAGCTTTAACATTGCGCTTATCAAATTCGCTTTTTAGGCGGGATACTTCGCCAAGCTCTGTGGTGCATACAGGGGTAAAATCCTTAGGGTGTGAGAAAAGAATACCCCAGCTTTTATCAAGCCATGTATAAAAGTCGATCTTTCCAGCTGTAGATTCTTGTTCAAAATTTGGTGCAGTATCGCCAAGTCGCAGTGCCATAGTCACTCCCAAGCATGTGTCAGAGGTTAAACCTGGGTATTATGAACACCTTTAATTCGAATTTCAAATAAATCTCGTCGCTTAAATGCCATGCGCAAACTACAAACAGCCTTGACATAGCATCGCTTTTCGTCGTAAAACCCCAGACCATCCTTAATCTCCTGGAGACTCACTATGATCAGCACAGCTGATTTAACTGTCTATTTTGACAGCCGAAAACTCTTTGAAAACGTCAACCTCAAATTCCTGCCAGGTAATTGTTATGGTGTCATCGGTGCCAATGGGGCTGGTAAATCAACCTTACTTAAGGTGCTAAACGGTGATATCGAGCCTTCACGAGGGCAGGTTATTGTTGACCCTGATCTATCTATTTCGACGCTGAGGCAGGATCACTTTGCCTTTAATGAGGAAGTTGCTCTTCAGGTTGTTATCTATGGTAATAAGAAGCTATTAGAAACTACGCAAGAAAAAGATTTACTCTATGCTAAGGCTGATTTTTCAGAAGAAGACGGCGTTAGAGCTGCTGAATTAGAAGAGCGCTTTGCTGCTTTAGGGGGTTGGGAAGCTGAAGCGGATGCTGCTGTCCTTTTAAGCGGCTTAGGTCTTGCTGAAGAAAAACATAATAAAAAGCTCAAGGAGCTTAAAGACAGCGAGAAGATCAAAGTACTCTTAGCGAGAGCTCTTTTTGGTAAACCTAATATTCTACTGCTTGATGAGCCTACCAACCATTTGGATGCCAAATCAATCCAATGGCTAGAAAATTTTCTCTATGATTTTGACAACACGGTCATTGTAGTTTCTCATGATAGGCATTTTTTAAATAAAGTTTGTACTCACATGGTTGATATCGACTATGGCAAGGCTCAAACCTATGTAGGTAACTATGACTTCTGGAAAGAGTCGAGTATCTTAGCTCGTAATCTTCGTTCTGCTGAAAACAAAAAGAACGAAGAAAAAGCAAAAGAGCTAGAAACCTTTATTGCCCGTTTTAGTGCCAATGCTTCGAAGTCGAGGCAAGCTACGTCAAGACGCAAGCAGCTTGATAAATTGACGCTTGATGAAATGCCAATGTCCATTCGAAAAAACCCGCATGTAGTCTTTACTCCAGCTCGGCCTGTAGGAGATATTCTTTTAGAGGTACAAAATCTCACTAAGAAGATTGGTGATCAAGTTGTGCTAAATGACCTTAGTTTTGAGATTCGCAAAGACCAAAAGGTTATTTTTGTTGGTGACGATGAGATCGCCAAGACCACTCTTTTTCAAATT
>CALBMD010000463.1 GCA_937896265.1 uncultured Pseudomonadota bacterium | reverse complement strand
CATCTGATCACCAGCGGCCTTTCTTGCTTCTGCTGTTGAATGCACCGGTAGCTTGGGTGGTATATCAAAGCCAAGGCTTGTCGCTTGTGGAAGGGCATCTGCATAGGGTAAGTAGGGTTTGATATCATAGATGGGTGTGAGGTGAAGAAAATCACCGCCAGTCACAGTAATTTTAAGTTCATCTGCTACAATTTTTTCAATGCCAACAGCACTTAATCCTATGGGATTGGGTCGATATGGCGCTCTACTTGCTAAGAAGCCTAAGGTTTTTTCACCGCCAAGACGGGGAGGCCTTACTTTTTGTTTAAGTCTTTGGCTCTTGAGTTGGTGAAAGCCAAAGATGATCCAGAGGTGTGAAAAGTTTTCCAGGCCTGCGAGCGCTTGTGCCGTGATTTTTTCTTTATCTAAGCATAAAATGGCTTTAGCATGGGGGCAAAGCCCTGCCTGTCTGGGGATAGCAAAGGGGTGGGTAAAACAAGAGTGGATGACGCCGATAGGTTCTATTTGCATATTTATAAGGGCCTTGCGAAATTAAAAGCATTCAATTTAAGGAGATAGTGAAGATGCATAAATATCTTTTTATTCTTAGCTCTGTCTTTTCAGGGATTCTTTTAGCGGAAGATATCAATCACAATATTACGATAAAAACTAACCCCAAAGATAGCAAAAGTATGCATATTGAGCGCCGTACTTTTTGTGCGACTTTATCGGGGAATGAGGCTTATCGCGCTTGTCAGGATTGGCTAAAACAGCAGCAAAAAACGCTGGGATCTCGTGTGTTGACAACCTTTTGCAGCAGTGCGAAGAATCTTCACACTCTGCAAGAAATTGATGGGTGTAGCAATTTTGTCAGCCAAGGAGAGATTAAGTTTTTACTTAATGATTAATACCAAGGTGTTCAAGCTCTTTTTTGAGCTGTTGTACCTCTTGATGGTATGGTGTTTGTAAAAGCGCTCCTTCTATTAAGCTGTTTGCTATAGCCATTTCTTTAGCTGCTTTTTTGTAATATTCTAAGGCTTTCTCTCTTGCGGCTGATGCTTGTTCCATAATAGTCGTATTAGCGCCTTCTTCATCCAATGAATTATGGCGCGAGTTGCAAGGAGTTCTGTCCCCTGCCCTCTGAAACCAAGTGGCAATATCTTCATAGGTCATCTCTTTTGCAAGAAATAGCGAGGCTGCAATAGCTGCTTTGTGAGCAGTCAAATGTTGAGAAGCAATGCAATTAAGCTTTTTGTCATCATCAACTGGTAAGACTTGTTGATTGTGTGTTGAAGATGCTCTAATGATTAGTTTTTTCAGAGGCTTAGGTGTAACCCACCATAGCTGTCTCCTGTCTTCACGAGCATTTAGCAACTTTTTAATATCTTCTCGCAGTTGCCCATCTCCGACACCTTCTATAACCACTACGGATACTTCGTGGGTATTGAGCATTTCTTCCAAGTTTGCAACACTAGTCAATGGGCCTGGTCTAAAAATACGTATCTCTTTCATTTTTAAAATCAAATCAATTTCTAAAAGATTCAATGTTCCCTGGCGAGATGTGTTGTTTGGTTCAAAGTATATAATCTTAGGTGAAAATGCATCTTTTTCTGCATTGACTGGTGTGATTTTTCCAATATTTTTTTCAGAGTAGTATGTAGGAAAGTAATCATATGCTTCTTTAACGGCATTAGAAGCCGACTGAAACGTTCCATGCATTGTCACTAAAGGGCTAGTTGTAACTGATCTTGGAGGATTATCTTCTTCTTCTTCATTAGAGCTGGATTTGTAGTTATCTTTTGCAAGTGAAATTGCTTGAATGATATTTGGCGGGCCATCTGCTCCCGTTCGATCATCGCTAGCTTTCATGGCGCCGGTGAACACGATACGTCTGTCGAAAAAGAATCTCATTAGAAAAGCTGTTTGATCCATAGTATCTGTTCCATGCAGGATTACTATCCCTTCAACCTTCGGATCCTTCATACCTTCTTTTATCGCTTTTGCTAACATGTGCCAATGTTCTTTAGTAATATCACGGCTATCGATGCTATAAAGCGTCTTTACAACTATTTTTTTACCTTCCAGCTTTTTCTTTAGTTTAGGAAATCTTTGAAGATATCCCTCAGCTGCTAAAACCCCCGCTGTATATGTTCCGTCATTAGAATTGGTATTCATTGCTCCTAAGATTGTGCCTCCAGTGCTGAAAATAAGAACATAAGATTCATCTGTTTCATCTGTTTCATCTGTTTCATGATTTGTTTCGTTTGTTTCGTTTGTTTCGTTTGTAGTAGCTTTAGCAGCCTCATTAAAAAACAAGCCTATAAACAACGAGAATAAAATTCTCACAAATCCTTTGTTACCCCTTAGCATTCCGATATCTCCACATTGTTGATTTTGTTGGCCAACGTATTTTTGTCTATTTTCAACGCTTTGCAAGTAAATTTTTTCTTCTATGGCGCTCAAGTGTATTGTTTATAGGGTTATTATTAGCAGAATCATTGATAGAACAAGGAATATGCTTGCTGTAGCTAGCTTTTAGGGTCAGGTGTTAAAATTGAATTAGGCCTTCTCTAGTCCGCAATGGGTATTGAGAGAAGTTGAGCGTTTTTATTTAAAGATAGATTGTAATCTGATCTAGGACTACTACATCTAAGCTAGTGATGATCATAGCCGGCAATGTCATCCTCGCGCCTCAAGGGCATCACCCGACGCGGGTAATGCAAACAGATCACCTGACGCCGGTCGGGCCGATGCGGCCACGACGGCTGGTGATGA
>CALBMD010000462.1 GCA_937896265.1 uncultured Pseudomonadota bacterium | reverse complement strand
AACTAAAAAAGATAGGCGAATAGATGACATCCTAAAGCAAAGCTGCAGGTTTTAAGAAAGTTGACAGTTAAATCTGCTTAGCTGCATGCAGCCTATATTCTTTATTAAAAATCTAAAAAAGCCTAATAAAGAGGGGGCCTAGGGGGAACCTTCCCCCGGCGCAGGGGCCTGGGGAGCGCGCAGCTCCCCAGAACACCGTCTTATGCCAGGCTGCTTTTACAAACTAGCTAGAAACTATCTATACTGGGAACCGCAATTGCATGGCTAGGATTTAGAGACATTCCCTAGTAGATCTCAATGTCAGCTTTCATTTTGCTAAACCAAGTCATCTGCCTCTTTGCATATTGCCTTGTAGATAAGATGATTCTTTCTCTTAGCTGGCTCATAGCTAAATTACCTGTAAGTGTTGCACAAATTTCCCGATAACCAATCGCCATCATCGGCTTATCTGCCAAAGAGCAGCCTTCTGCTAATAACCTTTTTACTTCTTCAACCCAACCTTGGGCCATCATCTCATCTACTCTATCGGCAATCCTTTGAGCAAGGAGCTCTTTTGCAGGGTTACAAAAGATCACCTTCGAAGGGGCAAAGAGATTGGCGCTTTCTTGCGCATTCTCTGCAAAAGTCTTCTGTGTCAGTAGAGCAACCTCCAGACTGCGTAGCACTCGGTAACGATCATTTAGATGCACCTGTTTTGCTCGCATCTGGTCTTTGGCGCTCAATCTTGCGTAAAGCTCCTCATTAGTTAATAGCTCAAGCTCTTGCCTTAAAGCCACGTCTCTTGGCAAGTCATGAAAACCATACCCCCAAAGAGCTCTAAGATAAAGACCTGTGCCACCTACAACAATAGGCAGCTTTTGTTTGCTTGCGACAGCTAAAATAGCTTCTTTTGCCCAAAGTGCATACGCTCCAGCATCAAAGGTTTCTTTTGGCCCCACCACATCAAGAAGGTGATGGCGAACTTCAGCTTGCTCCTTTTTAGTTGGCTTGCTTGAACCAATATCAAAACCGCGAAACACCTGTACTGAATCGCAGGCAATAATTTCACCGCCTGTTTTTTTAGCAAGAGACATAGCCAAACGACTTTTACCACTGGCTGTCGGACCGATAATGGCTACATATTCGGGAGTGTTAGCGATCAAACCAGCTCTCCACTTCTTTTTTGGTGTACCAGCGAAAGACGCGGCGACCATGGGGGCAATTAAGATAAAAATCAACACCTTGAGCTTCTGCTAACAGGCGACGCCAATCTGTGTCGGTAAGATTTACCCCTGCACGAACAGCGCTATGGCAGGCAAGCGTTGCTAAAACAGGCTGCGCTAGCGTCAAATCACCCACTGATTCCGGAAGAAAATCAGTTTCTTTCATCACAATTTCACGAAAAAAAGTTTGAAAATCACATTCAGCCAGCAGATTAGGCACAGCAAGTAGCTCAATTTCTTGCGCTGAAATGACGCGATATTTGATTTTTAAGCGCAAAAGTTTCGGTGCCAGATCTTTGAGAATCAAAATCTCTGCTTCACTAAATAAAAGCACCTCAGGCACCAAAAGTTGACTTACTTCCTCAAGCAAAGATAAATCCTTGCTAAGACGTTCAAAGATTATACGTTCGTGAAAGGCATGCTGGTCGATCAAAAGAAAGAGTCTTTCATACTCAAACAGTAAATAGCACTGAAAAACAGAACCAATAAAAGAAAGCTCTCCCCAAGGAATCTGGCGCTTGCTTGTATCCATAACAGCGATTTGCTCAGTAGCATACATGTCATTATCTGGAACAATAGATCTAGGCTTTGGCAGCACAGTTTTTGTCTGCGGTGCAAAGCAAAGAGTTGGCGCTTTGGCTTGGATAACAGAGCGCAGCCCCACAGATTCTGAGTGATTGGATAAAGAAGACCCTGGTTTGTTTTCTTGCTCTTGCACAGACTCTATTGTCGGCATAGCCCAACTGCCCTGACGCAATGCCTGACGTATCATCGCAGCTACCTGCCCTTGAATCTCACTTGCATACTGAAAACGCACTTCGATTTTGGCAGGATGGACGTTGACATCAACAAGAGAAGGATCGCAAGTGATAAAAAGCACACAGGCAGGGTACTTGCCCTTTAACAGATGGCTTTGATAACCCCGCAAGATACCATAACGAAGGTTTTGATCTTTGACCCAACGCTTGTTAACAAACGAGTAGAGCATAGAAGCACTACCCCTCTCGTAACCAGGTGGCGAAAAAAGCCCCTCGACGCGGCAGTAGTCACTTTCACTAGCGCCATAAATAAAAGAGTCCCCATTTTCGCTTGACCAAAGGTGGCTAAGGCGCTCACGTAAACTTGCCTCACCTATAAAAAACCCTTTGTCACCACCACCACCACTTTTTTTTGTCTGCGGAATGATCCAATCAGGTTTACCATCCTCAGAGAGCTGAAAGGTAACCTCTGGGTTAGCTAAGGCCAAGGCTTTGAGCCAATCTTTGCATTGGCTGGCCTCTCGGGCTGGCGATTTCAAAAACTTCAGTCGAGCTGGAACATTATAAAAAAGATTTTCAACCAGTACTTGTGTACCAAAAGCGCCTTGCCAGTCTTCAAGCTGCCAGCTCTCCCCTTCGTTATGCATACGAAAGCCGCCTTGAGCTTCTCGCTCAAAGCTTGTGATCGTCATATTGGAGACAGCGCCAATAGAAGCCAAAGCCTCTCCTCGAAACCCCATAGACCCCACGGTAAAAAGGTCATCTACCCCTTTAATCTTGCTCGTTGCATGCCGTAAGGGGGCAAGGGGCGCATCCTCTTTGGCAATCCCCATGCCATCATCACGAACACGAATACTGCCTAACCCACCGTTTTTTAAATCAATATAGATATGATCTGCCCTGGCATCGAGCGAGTTCTCAACAAGTTCCTTAACAACGCTGCAGGGGCGCTCAACAACTTCTCCCGCAGCTATCTTGTTTATTATGGAGTCTTCAAGTAAATTGATCCTGACCATTCCACTTATTCCTATAGGTCTATTAGTAACCATGCAGTCGTCTTATATCACTAGCGCTCAAACAGCGAATCAAATGCCCATTTTTGATCTTGAAGAAGTTGCTTTCTTTGGCCGAAGCAATTCTGGCAAATCAACTCTCTTAAATGTCCTTCTTGGACGGAAAAATTTGGCCAAGAGCAGTTCGACCCCAGGGCGCACTCAAATGGTAAATTTTTTCAAAGTGGAGCTTGGCAAGGGTACCGAATTGATCTTTGCCGACTTTCCAGGCTTTGGTTATAGCAAAGCCGCCAAGAAAATAGAAAAAAATTGGGAAGATTTGATTGATCATTATGTAACACGCCAAAACATAAAATGTTTTTTGTTCTTAGCAGATGTCAGACGGGAGCTAAGTTCTCTTGAGCGGCGTTATATTAACTTTCTAGGCCAGCTAAGACCTACCTATTTTGTCCTAACCAAGGCAGATAAAGTAAATCGAGCGGAGCTACAAAAAAGGCTAGCTGCGATAGCCAAAGAGAATCTCAAGGTAACCTGCCATGTTGTCTCTTGCTTGAAAAAAACCGGTATCGAAGAGCTAAGGCAGCTCATTCTTCCCCAACCTAGTCAAGAATAGCCTGTTTTTTCAAGACTTTTTCACAAACATCCCAAAGCTTAGACTTGGTGTTGACACCACGTAACAAAGTCCCCAAGCGATGGGCAAGTAACCCTGCAACCTCGTTAGGATCTATCCCCTTGTCAATAGCCGCAAGGACAAGGCTATCAATTTGATCTGATAAGTCCTTAAGTTGCCTAACTTCTGGTGGAAAAGCCTGTTTTGTCGGAAATTTTATTATGTTTCCCATAAACCCTCCTCACAACAATAAGCTCCTCATAATCTATCTTAACGGAAAAATGCCCAAGAAACTTTTGGTTTTTTTTGCTAGAAAATTTGAGATGGGTTTACGAACGAAGATAGCTGGTTACAACCTTAGTCTCTGTCTTAAAATAAGGTAATTTCTCACACTTGCTGTGATTTAAAAGGAAAAGCGCAATGCCTAAATATGATCTTGTTGTTATAGGTTCAGGCCCAGGTGGCGAAGTGGGGGCTATTCGTGCCGCTCAGCTGGGATTAAAAGTGGCTCTTGTCGAAAAAAACGAACACTTAGGGGGCACTTGCTTAAATGTTGGTTGTATTCCAACCAAATGCCTTTTGGAGTCTGCTAAGACTTGGACTACTTTAAACCGGCTAGAAAAACTAGGTTTTTCTAGCGATAAACCTAGTTTCCATTGGGACAAAATTCAAGGGCGAAAAAATTCTATCGTTGACGCCCAAAGAAAAGGCCTCAAATTTCTAATGAAGAAAAACAAGATAGATGTCTTTCAAGGTTTAGGTAAGTTTATCGATCCACAGACTATCGAAGTTCAAGGCCCTGAAAACTTTACTCTAAAAACTGAACATACCCTCCTTGCTACTGGCTCTAGAGTTAAAGAACTACCCTTTGCCAAATCTAACGGTAAAAATATTCTAAATTCAGACACTATTCTTTTCATTGATCACGTTCCTAAAAGCCTTGCTGTCATTGGTGGCGGTGTCGTGGGGATGGAGTTTGCCTCCTTGTTTGCACGCTTTGGTAGTGAGGTAACCGTCATCGAACTCTTGCCACAAATTCTCCCTTTTGAAGACGGTGAAGTAGCTGGTGAGCTCACCCGCATTTTAAAGAAGTACAATATCAAAATCGAATGCGGCAAAAAGCTCTTAGGTGTCGAAGATAAGGGCAGCCACTGTCTTGTAAAAGTAGAGGGCGTTGCTGACCGCACCTTTGATAAGGTTCTTATGGCCACAGGCCGCGAACCGGTAACAGCTGATCTAAACCTAAAGGCAACCAAGGTACAACTTGACGGCGCCTTTATCAGTGCGGACTCTCATTATAGAACTATGGATCCCAAGATTTTTGCCATAGGCGATATTATTAAGACCCCTGCTTTAGCGCATACAGCATCTGCAGAGGCCAAGCATGCCGTCGAAATTATTTCTGGCAAGACGCTAGCGCCGATCAACTATGAAACAAATCCGTCAGCGATCTACACTTATCCTGAGGTGGCAAGTGTCGGCTTAACCGAGGAAAAATTAAAGGAAAAATTAATCCCCTTCAAGGTAGCTAAGTTCCCCTTCGCTCCCATGGCAAAAGCAAAAATTGAAGAAGCCACAGATGGCTTTATAAAAATATTATACGACCCTCAATACGAAGAGATTTTGGGGGTTCATATTATCGGGGCCAAGGCGACAGAGCTTATTGCTGAGTTTGTTCTAGGCAAAATGCTTGAAGCCACTGTCCACGAATTTGGCCTAGCTATCCATCCCCACCCGACTTTATCGGAAACGGTCATGGAAGCTGCCCATGTTGCAGAGGACGGACCCATTCACATGTAAAAAGGAACTGCATGCAGATCGAAATTGCACTGCCATCAATGGGAGAAGGGGTTCACGAAGCCACAATCGTCAAGTGGTTAGTTGAAGAAAAGCAGTTTGTCAAAGAAGGTGAACCACTTCTTGAAGTTTCGACTGATAAAGTTGATACCGAAATCATGGCTGATAAAAGTGGCTATGTACTCAAGAAGCTCAAGAACCCAGGCGATGTCGTGCTAGTGGGCCATTTGATCGGCCTCTTAGGTGACGATAAAAATGCCGAACCGCAATTGCCAGCAGCTCACCCAGAAGAGGCAAACACCGCCTTGACCAGCAAAAGCTCGCAAAAACCTGTTAAAGAATCGCCCAAAACTCCGCGTGCAGACTTTCCCAAAGTAGCTAGCGGTTACATGCCAGCAAGCCCAGGCAGCTTTATTGGCGTATCTCGCGTCTCGCCTTTAGCTTTAAAACTATCGAGAGATCTAGGTATCAATATTCATCATATCAAAGGCTCAGGCCTTGATGGTCGCATCACAAAAGATGACGTTTTAGAAGCTTATCAAAATGGCGGTACCCGAGTGGGGCATCTTGAGCAGCCTGCTGCTTTATCACCAGAAGATCTTTACACACAAAAGACTACGATAACAGACGGTAAAGAGTTCTTGGAAGGAGTGCCTGTTCGTCGGGAAAAAATGTCTAAAATAAGACGCCTCACTGCAGAACATATGCTGCGTTCAGTTAAGATATCACCGCATGTTACAACAACCTTTGAGATGGATTTGCACTGCATTAAGCAGGCTAGAGAACAGCTGGCAAAAAACGCTAAGAAACTGACATACACTGCCTTTTTTATTCATTTTGCCGCCAAATGCTTGGAGCTTTTTCCAGAAGTGAACGCCTCTGTTGATGGTGATGAACTGCTTTTTAGAGAAGAAATCAATATTGCTTGCGCTGTGGCTGTTGGTAATGAACTTATAGTGCCAGTTATCCGCCGCGCCAACCTACTGAACCTTGAAGAAACAGGTGAAGCTCTTGCCAGTTTGACGCAAAAAGCTCGCACTAAAGAGCTAAAGCCAAGCGATATTAAAGGAGGGACCTTTACTGTCACCAACCCAGGGATGTACGGTAGCATTCATTCTCAGCCTATCATTAGCCAACCGCAGGTAGCTATCTTAAGCATCGGTGCCATCATTGAGCGACCTATGGCTCTCAATGGACAGGTTGTTATTCGCCCCACTTCGCAATTTGGGCTCACCTTTGATCATCGGGTTATCGATGGGCGGGTTGGTGCTTTATTTCTGGGGAAACTCAAAGAGTATCTGGAAAGTCAGACTGCTTAACATTGACAGAATTCCTATTAAAATATAGGATTTCCCATTTCGCTCTAACTAAGAATATTCTCCCAATAAGAAAGAACTGAGGAATGAAAGTCACTGTAGAAGAATTAAACCCTGTCCAAAAGAGAGTTTGCGTCACGCTACCCCTTGAAGTGGTTAACAAAGCTTTTGATCAAGTTTATTCCTCCATACAGAGAAAATCGAAAGTTCAGGGTTTTAGACCAGGCAAAGCCCCTATTAAATTGATCCATCGCCTTTACAGCCAAAACGCTGCGTTACAAACCAGCGAAATTTTAATCCGTGATAACCTAGGTCAAGCATTAGTCGATCAAAATATTCGCCCTATTGCACAGCCAGTTGTTGAAAATTCAGATCTAGCAGCCTACGGTCAAGACTACGACATCAAAGCCCTTGTTGATATCTTGCCAAAAATTGACTTAAATGGCCGCCATAAGGGCTTAAATGTCAGACTTGAAGAACTCAAGATTGATGACTCTAGCTTAGAGAAAGAACTAAAAAATCTAGCTAGACGCCATGTAACAACCTCATCACTTGACCAAGAGACAAAAGCTACTGCTGGCCACTTAGCAGAAATAAGCCTCAAAGCTTTCAACAAAGAAGGAAGTGAAATCCCTGAGCTCGCTTGGAAAAGCACCCAATCTTTTCTATTAGGCACTCAAGAGCTACATCCTGATTTTGAAAAAGCAATCCTTGGACTAAAGCTTGGTGAAAGCGCAAAAACGACCATGATCATCCCGCAGGAAGCTTCTTTCCCAAGCCATCATGGTGAAGAGGTGACGTTTGAACTTCATCTTGCTGAGCTAGCGCAAGCTCAGTTGCCGACAATGAATGATGACTTTGCTAAAGACTTAGGCAGCGATAGCATGGAACAACTCAAACAACATGTGCAAAATGCGCTGCAAAGTGAAGCTGAAAAGATCAATAAAAACCGTCTGCAACAAGCTATTTCTAGCGAGCTCATCGGTCGTGTTAGCGTCGATGTACCACCTGCGCTTGTTGACTCATCCATTGACGAGATGATCAAAAAAGGCTTAAGCAAAGCAAAGCAAAGCGATTTAGAACAAGCTCTAGCTAATGAAGAACTTCGCCAAAATCTCAAAGACAGAGCTAGAAATGAAGTTCATGTATCTTTGCTAATGGGAGAGATCATCCGTCAAGAGAATCTTCAAATCTCTGATGATGAAGTAAAAAGCTATATCACATCGACCTTTTTAAAAGACGCACCTGCTGATTCTGATAGCCAAATAGAAGACTATCTAAAAAGCTTTGGCTCGATGTTAAAAGAGCAATTGCTAATAGACAAGGTATTTGAATTCATCAAAAGCAACGCCATGATGGAAATCAAGACTACCGTCTATTAAATTTCCTAACGCTTGTAATTCCTCGATGACAAATAATAAATCTCCTGCTAGCCTCACCTTATGCACCGCAGCTTAAGGTATCGCAGTGGGAAGTTTGAAATAAGGGTTAAAGGTATGGCGCTAGTTCCAATCGTGGTTGAAAATACGAGCCGTGGTGAAAGATCCTGGGATATCTATTCGCGCTTGCTTCGCGATCGTATTGTCTTGTTAGGCACTCCCATTGTTGACGAGATCGCCAACGTAATTGTTGCCCAACTTCTCTATCTTGAAAGTGAAGATCCTGACAAAGACATTCATCTTTACATCAACAGCCCAGGTGGTTCTGTGACAGCTGGCATGGCTATCTATGATGCTATCCAGCACATCCGTCCTGATGTTCGAACCTACTGCATTGGCCAATGCGCCAGCATGGGAGCATGGTTATTAGCAGCTGGCACGGAGAAAAAACGATTTGCTCTCCCGAACTCACGAATCATGATTCATCAGCCTTTAGGTGGCGCCAGAGGCCAAGCTACTGACATCGGTATTCAAGCTAGAGAAATTCTTAGCATGAAAGACAAAATGAGCGAGCTTTTAGCTCGTCACACCGGCAAGAGTAAAGAGCAAATTAATAAAGATATTGATCGCGATTTTTTCATGACAGCAGAGCAAGCTAAAGAATACGGGATTGTTGATGAAGTCGTAGATAGTGTCAAAAAGAAGCGAATCGGTGACGACGAGAACAGCAACGCATAGACCCGGAGGACATCATGGCATCAAAAGATAGTGGTTTGCATTGCAGTTTCTGCGGCAAGGGTCAACGGGAAGTCAAAAAATTGATTGCCGGTCCGAACGTGTATATCTGCGATGAATGTATTCAGTTATGCAATGATATTATCGCTGAAGAAGTAGGAAAAGAAGACATCCTTGATCCACAAGGAAAAATTCCAAATCCTAAGAATATTCGTAAAATTTTGGACGACTATATCATCGGCCAAGATTTGGCGAAAAAAACTTTGTCTGTAGCTGTTCATAACCATTACAAGCGTATCGACTCAAAAAACAAAGAGAAGGATAGCGAAGTTGAGCTATCAAAATCAAACATCCTTCTTATCGGCCCAACAGGCAGCGGCAAGACCCTTCTTGCTCAAACCTTAGCGCGCATTCTTAACGTGCCATTTACCATCTCTGATGCTACTAACCTTACAGAAGCGGGTTATGTTGGCGAAGACGTCGAGAACATCATTTTAAATCTGCTACAAAGCGCCGACTATGATGTCGAGTTAGCTCAACGCGGCATTGCTTATATTGATGAGATTGACAAGATCGCTAGAAAGGGTGAAAACCCTTCCATTACTCGCGATGTTTCCGGTGAAGGTGTCCAGCAAGCGCTGCTTAAGATCATTGAAGGGACTATCGCTAATGTGCCCCCTCGAGGCGGTCGAAAGCATCCACAGCAAGAGTTCTTGCAGGTAGACACAACAAACATCCTCTTTATATGCGGCGGAGCCTTTGCTGGCCTTGAGCAGATTATTTCACAGCGCATTGAAGTTACATCTATGGGCTTTGGCGCCGATGTGAAATCAAAGAAAGATGCGACGCGTAAAGACATTTTATTGAAGGTGCGGACTGAAGATCTGATGAAGTTTGGTCTTATCCCTGAATTTGTTGGCCGCGTTCCTGTTGTCTGCGCATTATCTGAGCTAGATGAAGAGACACTCATTCAGATCCTGACTCAGCCAAAAAACGCCATTGTTAAACAATTTAAGAAACTTTTTCAGTATGAAAATGTTGAGCTTAAGTTTACCGATGGTTCAATGAAGGCTGTCGTAAAAGAAGCTCTGAAGAGAAAAACAGGGGCCAGAGGCCTGCGCGCTATTCTCGAAGAAGCTATGCTTGATATTATGTATGAGATGCCAAGCCAAGAAGACCTAAAAGAAGTTGTCATTACCGAAGAATGCATCGACTTAGGCGCTGATCCTATTGTTGTTTTTCGCAACGAAGCTGAAAAAAAGGCTCTAGAGGACGAGAAGCGCGAGCAAGCCAGCGAAAAGAACAAAGTTTCTAAAAAAGAAGTGGGCATGCGTTCGCGAAGCTAGGCCCTGCAGGCCTTTTTGCACGCCCACTCTTGCTAGCTCACCTCGCCATCTAGGCAAAATGTTTGCGCACTCTTTTAAAAAAATTTTTTGGTTATTACTAAACTGGTCCTCAACTGGATTTTGTTTGCAGCTTATTAGACCACAGGCAACTTTTGCTGCTTTTTTTAGCTATTCCTTGCCCTCGCCTAGTTAGAACCTTTCAGTTAAACTAATATTAAAAGACCACAATAAAAAATAACAGTCGTCTTCTGAGAAAATGAGGTGCTGCGGTGGCTGATGATCATTCCCCCAAAAAGGTTTACAGCAAAGAGACACCTGTAAGACTCCCCTTGTTACCCCTTCGTGACATCCTAGTCTTTCCCTCGACGGTGGTACCGCTCTTTGTAGGGCGTGACAAATCGATCTTGGCGTTAGAACATGCGATGGCTGGTAGCAAAGAGATTCTTCTGGCTGCCCAAACTAAGGCAAAAACCAATGACCCGACCCCTGATGAGATCTACAAAGTTGGAACAATCTCCAACATTCTACAAATGCTTAGACTACCTGACGGTACTGTAAAAGTCCTAGTCGAGGGTCAAATTCGAGCTCGCATCGATAAGTATATACAATCTGATGAGTTTTTTAGCGTCGAAGCTACAGCTTTACCTGATGAAGAAGTCACTGATTTAGAAAATGAAGCGCTTACACGTACAGTAAAAATGTCTTTTGACAACTATGTGCGCCTCAACAAGCGGATACCTCCTGAGATGCTTTTATCAATCTCTCAGATTGAGAACGAATCCAAACTTGCTGACACCCTTGTGGCTCATCTGTCAAACCTCAAACTGCAAGATAAACAAAAGCTGCTAGAAGAAACAAACCCACGCAAACGTCTTGAAGATCTCTATGGCTTTATTCAGTCTGAAATTGAAATTATGCGGGTGGAGAAAAAAATCCGCGCTCGCGTCAAACGACAGATGGAAAAAACGCAAAAAGAATACTATCTAAATGAGCAAATGGCTGCGATTCAAAAAGAGTTAGGCGACAAAGATGACGCTCGCTCTGAAATTGCTGAAATGGAAACATTAGCAAAAAAGAAAGCCCTGTCTGACGAAGCTCGAGATAAAATTACAAAAGAAATTAAAAAGCTCAAGTTTATGGCTCCAATGTCTGCTGAGGCCACCGTTGTTAGAAACTATATTGAAACCGTTTTATCTCTGCCTTGGAAAGAATTCACCTCTGACATAAGCAACATCAACTATGCCGAGACTATTTTAAATCGCGACCACTATGGCCTTGATAAGGTCAAAGATCGTATCTTGGAATATCTTTCAATCCGTAACATTTCTGAAACCCTCAAAGGACCGATATTATGCCTTGTTGGACCTCCAGGGGTCGGTAAAACATCTTTAGCTAAGAGCGTTGCCGAATCACTTGGCCGCCGGTTTGTCCGTATCGCTCTAGGGGGGGTGCGAGACCAAGCAGAAATCCGTGGTCACCGAAAAACTTATATTGGCTCCATGCCTGGAAAAATTATTATGGCGCTAAAAAAGGTAGCAAGCGCCAACCCAGTGATTCTTCTTGATGAAGTTGATAAAATAAGTAAAGATTTTCGTGGTGACCCTTCAGCAGCGCTGCTTGAAGTTCTAGACCCTGAACAAAACCATACTTTTAATGATCACTATCTCGACCTTGATTTTGATCTATCTAAATGTCTTTTCTTTGCCACAGCAAACTCTTTAGATGGCATTCCTCATCCGCTGCTAGACCGCATGGAAGTCCTCACTATTGCCGGGTATACTGAGGATGAAAAGATACAGATCGCCCAAAAGTATTTGATACCTAAGCAAATCAAAGAAAATGGCCTTGCTGAGCAAGATATCCGTTTTCATCCCAAAGCTATTCGCGAACTGACGCATTACTATACCAGAGAGTCTGGAGTGCGCAATCTTGAGCGAGAAATTGCCTCTATCATGCGAAAAGTCACTAGACGTCACATGAAAAAGCTTTCACCTCACGTCTCACCAAAAGAGTTAGAAAATAAACTTGATCAGCTAAGCAAGGTAGAGGACGCCCCCGAGAATCAAGCTAAAGAGGCGCTGATCTCTGATTTATTCCCACAGCTGAAAACAGGCGAATTTAAGATTAGTGAACTCATTGGTTCAAAATCTGTAAATCGCTATCTTGGACCAAGAAGATTTCGCGTGGGACTTCAAAACGACAAGGATGAAGTGGGACTTTGCACAGGGCTTGCATGGACTTCTTCTGGCGGTGAACTCTTGATGATTGAAGTCACTATTCTACCAGGTAAAGGCAAGTTGACTATTACAGGTAAGCTAGGTGACGTCATGCAAGAGTCAGCACAAGCTGCATTAAGCTATGTACGCTCAAGGGCTGGCTTTTTGGGTCTTGAAGAAGATTTTTACCAAAAAATTGATATTCATATTCATGTGCCAGAAGGCGCTATCCCAAAAGATGGCCCATCAGCAGGCTTATGCATGGCAACAGCTTTAACAAGCGCTCTTACACACCGACCTATCAATCGCCATGTAGCAATGACAGGGGAGATTACCTTGCGCGGGCGAGCGCTACCAATTGGTGGTCTCAAAGAAAAAAGCTTGGCTGCACATAGGGGCGGTATTACAAAAATTATCTTTCCTCGAGACAATATAAAAGACCTCTCTGACATTCCCAAATCAGTACGCAAAAATGTCGAATTCATTCCTGTCGAACACATGGATGAGGTGTTAATGCATGCCCTAGTTTGGGAGAAAAATGAGAAGCCTGAAGAAGACGAATTATTTGTCAAACTCTCCAAAATCACCAAAGGCATGGCAAAGGACAATCTTATAGCTCTGCCGAACTAACCTAATGGCAAAAGCACCCCCAAAATCACCAACCCAGCTTCTTTCCTTCATTGAAGGTCTTAAGAAGCAGTGGGTTGCTACCATTGACGCTCTTATTGATCCTTTAGCTATCGTCTCCTTGCAGTATAAGATTATCAAGGCGAACAAAGCGATGGCTCGCTTTTCAGGGACCCAAGACGTAAGATCGATTATTGGTAAAAAATGTTATCAAGTATTTGCAGACCGAACCAGTCCTTGCCCTAACTGCCTTATGAAAAAAGTAGCAGCCACAAAGAGCCCCATATCATTTAACCTCGATGATGTCCGTTCCAAATATTACTTTGAGGTCAATGCCCAGCCTGTATTTAACCAAGAAGACAATAAGCTTGAAGGTGTTGTTTCTATCTATCGTGACCGTACTGAAGCAAAAGCGCTCCAAAAAAACTTGCTTCAGAGTGAAAAATTAGCCTCCATCGGGCTTTTAGCAGGCGGTGTTGCCCATGAAATTAATAATCCATTAGGTGGTATCTTAATCTTTTCGCAGCTTCTACTACGCGACATGGACCCCAAAAGCAGACACTATCAAGATGTTGTTGAAATTGAAGCAGCTACTCAGCGTTGCAAGGAGATTGTAACCCGTCTTCTTGACTTTGCGCGCAGCCAACCAACAACAACAACAATTAAAAAAATCCCTGTAGATGTCACCGAAGCCGCACGAAGTGCGCTACGGTTTGCCTGCGTTGCTAAAGAATCAAACAAAATTAAAATCAAAGAAAAATGGGTAAATTTTGGCGGATCTGTACTTGGCGAGCGCAATTCCCTTATTCAACTATTTCTAAATCTCATTCAAAATGCCTTTCACGCCATGCCAGATGGCGGCGTTCTCTCTTTGTCTTGCAAAGCCCATCAAAAAGGCCCCAAAAAGTGGGGCGTTTGGATTATTGAAGATACAGGCATAGGGATTGAAAAGGCTTATTTAGCTAAAATATTTGACCCTTTTTTTACAACAAAAGAACCAGGTATGGGAACCGGGCTGGGGCTATCTATTTGCTATAGCATAGCTAAAGAACTTGGCGGCACCTTGGAAGTAGATAGTAAACTCAATCACGGCACTCGCTTCACGATATCTCTGCCTCTTATAGAGGACTAGGCCAGGCAACATAAAATGTCAAAAGATTAGTCACTTGCCTATTTTTTATATAGCTTCCCTTATTCAAAGATATAATTTCGCTTAAACAACAGAATGTTACACATGGCACACCCTTTGCTTACTAGCCTTTGCTTACTAAGAGTCAAATTTCTAGGGTAACAAAGGGAATTATATGTATCCATTATTAGTATTTTTCGAAAAATTCTTTTTAATGGCAAAACATGAGTTTACGCTTCGAGAGCCTTATCGCCAAGAAACTTATACTCTTAGCTTTGAAAGATCAGAACATGGTAAAAAACGTTGGATCCTAGCAAATCAAGATCATAGCGTCCAAATCGAACTCATTCGCGAGAATCTATTTATTGGCTTAAAAGCTAAAAATATTGATATTGCTGAATTTGAGGCACAGCTTGCTTATCAAGCAAAGCTTCTTGCCTACCAAGCACAAATTATTACTCAAGAAGCGACTAAACTCTTCGGAGAAGAAGGAGTAGCTGCAGGCCGTCGCGAAATTTTTGCCATGGCAAAGCAAATGGTGGCGAGCAATACCCAAACAATACAGAACCGTGTGCCAGCCTTAAAGCTAGTCAAAAAGCCCTCCTGACTTGCTATTCTTATTTTAATTTGCAATTCTTGAGGCTATTTCTTATCCTTAAATAATCAAAATTCGAGGAAAGAGTTGAATAAAGAGAAGGTCGCACAACGGAAATTGGCAGCCCTTAGGCGAGATATCGTCACAAAGGACAAAGAGATCTTGCACGCCCTGGCTGGTCGCTTCAAGATAGTGAAACAGATCGGTAGGTTAAAAAACCAAGTCGGTCTACCCATCAAAGATCTTGCTCAAGAAGCTAAACATGAGGAGATCTTCTTAACCAAAGCAAAAAATTTAGGCATTTCTCTTGGACTTGCCAGCAAATTGCTACGATTTATTCGTTTAGAGAGCATCCGTATGCAAAAATCTTAGCGCTTGAGGTAATCTGTGACTTTTGAAACAAAGGCATGTAAAACCTGCGGTCGCGTCTATGCCAAAGAGGCAGACTATTTACGCAATACATCCCGGTGGCGAATGTGCGATGCTGGCCATCTTTGGTTTAACTGTTCCTGTGAATCCACGATTCTCATACCAAATGGCAAATTTGCTTGGTATTCTCCACAAAAGATGATGAGTGATCAAGCAGCCAGTGTCTTTAACAGCATTCCTAATATCAAAACACTACCTCATCTGCCTTCCTCTGTTACCAGGTTACAAGCTGTGCTCAGCGAGCCAAATGCCACAGCTCATCAAATTACTGTTGCCTTGCGCGAGAATGCTTTTTTAGCAACTGATATCCTCAAAGCAGCCAATCAAATGAAATCTCAACGCGCAAAACCTATTGAATCCTTAGAACATGCCTTAACATACGTCGGGCGCGCAACAGTTTCAGAATTGGCAACTCTAGCCTCATTCAAACAGTTTCATTTCAAATCAACACTTTTTACGCCTGAAGACTTCTGGGGTCATTCTCTCGTAAATGCGCGTGTTGCTGAAATTGTCGCCAATAAGTTTTCTACAGCATTAAATGCAGATCAAGTCTTTCTAGCTGGTTCTTTGTGCAATATTGGCAAGCTTGTTTATGCTTTATGTAACCCAGAATCTGTTGATCAAGTACAAAGGATTGTTTCTGACATAAAAACGCAGACAGATTGGCGTAACGTTGAAAAAGAAAAAAATATTATTGACCACTCTATTCTTGGCGAGATTGCCTGTGCTCTCTGGGGTCTTCCTGATTTTGTTCGCAACTCCTGCATTGGCCATCATCAGCCTCCAAGCCAAGAAAGTCCTCCAACATTGACTGATGTCATCTGTTTAGCTAACCAAATTACTCATTGGGTTCGTCTTGAACCAGCAAGAATTGACAAAAATCTTCTTGGCATGCATCAAACAAAACTAGGATTAAATCAGTATGATTTAGAGAAATTAATTGATGAAATCATGCAATCTCTAGCGGAAAAAGCGGTCTAGAAAATAAGGTCTATCTTTGTAAAAAATTTCTTAAAGCATTAAAATTTCTTTTGAGTGCAGTCCAAAGCCATAGACCTTCCATTTCAGAGTTTTATCAGGATAAAAAATAGGCACTTTATCCTTCTCCGTCCCTTTAGAAAAGAGAGCCATCATATAGTCAGTAATATTGTCTTTTCGCAACGATTTTTTCTTTAAAATCGACCTAACAATAGTTGCCACTCGCCAGCCAATAAGTTGCGTATCAACGGAAGCAGCGCTTTCGTTGGTAACAAGATAAGAATCTAATTTTTGACCTAATTTAAAACCACTTGGTAAATCAGAATAACGCCCAATATAGTCAACAAAAAATGAAGAGCTAAGAAAGCTATCCCAAGGCTCAACTAAATCCTTTGAACGCCATTCTTGATTACCCAAAAAGCTAATACCCTGCGCATTATAAAACTTAAATAGCTTGGCGAAGTAACGAACAACCTTGAAGTTATCAGCAATAAGCACAGCAGCATCTTTTAATTGTGGCTTCTGTTCATTTGCCATAAGATTATCTTTTTCTGGCGATTCATGAGCCAAAGGCGCAGGCTTTACTCCTAAAGAAGAAACAATTTTTTGGACACTCTGGTCCATAGACTCAAAATCACCAGGAGTATAGGTTTGGGTATAATCATTTTTTTGATTTAATTCACTA
>CALBMD010000461.1 GCA_937896265.1 uncultured Pseudomonadota bacterium | reverse complement strand
TCAAAACTAAGAAAGGTTTCTATCATTTGATTTACCCCTTCTTGTAAATACTGGCCCATAGAATGAAGATCTGTGGGATAAACAAGCGAGGAAGGAAGTAGGCCCTTGTCACGTTTACCTTCTGACTCACCAAAAAGCTGCTTCCACCACTCACAAAAACTCTGCAGTTTAGGCTCTGATATGGCTATAAGATCTACTCTTTTTCCCTGATCCCAGTAAAGCTGCCTTAAGCTAGCTAACTCAAGCGCTGGGCTTTTTTGCCAATCCTCTTTATGAAGTGAATCAAAAAAAAGATGAGCACCATTCATCAGTTGATGCACTGGATAACCAGCATAAAAAAGCGGTAAGATACCAACTGCGGAAAGCACAGAGTAACGCCCTCCGACATCTTTTGGCAAATAGAACAAACCAAAGCCTTCTCTTTCAGCTAGCCGCTTTAGCGTGCTAGCATTAGAATCTTCGGTTACAATCAAAACTCGCTCTGCATACCCTTTTGGATAACGCGCTGCTAAAAAAGCCTTTGCTAAACGAAAACCAAGCGATGGCTCAAGCGTCCGACCAGATTTAGAAACAGTAATAACGATGGGATTTTTTTCTGCTAAAAGATCAAACAGTTCTAATGTTTGCGTTTCAGAAAGATGCTGACCTAAGTAATAGATAGGTTTATAACCGCTACCTAACTCATGACCAAAACTATGATTTAAAGCCTGCTCTACAGCACGGGTGCCATTATAAGAACCACCAATACCTATCACAACCACTGAATCATAATTTACCGGATGCTCTTGAAAATAAGCCTCTATCTCACGAATTAACTTAAATCCTTGCTGCCTTGGCCAATCAAACCACCCTGTATGTGTTTGACCACCAACACAAGTCTTCTCCCGAAGGCTCATGAATGCAACTTTTGTTTTCTCCATCATCAAAGCAAGCGCTTGCTCAGAAATAAGAGTATGGTCAAGGTTTAGCTTGAGAATAGTCATCATGAAACTCCTTGTTGCTGCGGCCTACTTCAAAACGACTGAGTTCACCGACAAGAGATTTAGGCACACGAAGCGTAAAAGAAACCCACCCTTCTTTTTCATAATCCTCGCTAAGAATGACGCAGGACTGATGAATTTTAGAAAGTACCAAGGTCTCAACAACAGCTAATTCAATTTTCAAAAGATCAAACTGGCTCAAAAAGTAACTAAAAATATGTTCTCGCAGTTTAAGAATATCTGCTGCATCTAACGCTGAGATAACCAAACTATTCGGATAGTTGCGTTTAAGAATCTTTGGCAAAAAAACTTCTTGGCATTGATCAACTTTATTAAATAGAAGAATTGTCGGGATATCCTTAGCACCAATCTCTGCCAGAACAGCATTGGTTGTTTCTATCTGCATTGCATAGTTTTCAATAGAAACATCAACAACATGAAGAAGAAGATCGGCATTCACAACTTCCTCAAGAGTCGATTTAAAAGAAACGACAAGACTATGGGGAAGATTGCGAATAAACCCGACCGTATCACTAAGCAGAATACGAGGTCTTGTACCAGGATCTAACACCCGCACGCTGGCATCTAAGGTGGCAAAAAGTTCATTTTTGCCTTCGATAAGGGAGCGGGTAAGTCCTTTCATTATGGTTGTTTTACCGCAGTTAGTATAACCAACAAGCGAAACTTTTAACTCATTTTGGCGTTTTTTTCTCTGCTCGGCCTTTTCTATACTGATTTGCTCCAATTTACGATTCAAACGAGCTATGCGGTCTCGGGCCCGGCGGCGATCAACCTCAATCTGTTTTTCTCCCATCCCTCTGTTGATACCACCACCTTTTTGTTTGCCAAAATGCGTCCAAGCACCTGCTAAATGCGGCAGAAGATACTCGAGCTGCGCTATTTCTACTTGCGTTTTTGCATAGTTAGAATGAGCGTGTTTGGCAAAAATATCCAAAATGATAGCCGTCTTATCAAGCACCTGACATTTAGTTAAAGACTCTAAATTGCGAATTTGAGGGCCTGTCAAAGGATGGTCGATGACAACAAGACCTGCACTATGGGTGAGAACTAGCTCACAGATCTCCTCCACTTTACCAAGGCCAAGCAGGTGGCTTGGTGAGAGCTTAGTACGCTGCTTTTGAATAATCTGGGCGGCGGTCGCGATGCCAAGGGTTGCCAAAAGCTGACCTAGCTCTTCAAGTTCGCTAACTGTCTTTTCATGGCTGTCGGTATTTTTCTGTAATCCAACAATAATAGCAGGCTTTAATGCCCGCTCAGGTTGAATGATTCGATTATCCAAAGTTCTCCCATTGACCTTTAGTCATAGAAAGTTATTTTGGCACTCACAACTCCCGCATATCATAATATGCAAGAAGGCAAAAAGCCTAGTGTAGAGTCGCCTGAATAGGAGAGGATATCATAGCTTGAGCTTCAAAAGCGGCAATTCGACAAATTGCTTCATCTACCTGGCTATCTGAAAAATATTGTTTGGCAAGATTATAGAAAATTTTGTAGTGACCGGCTTCACGATCGGCGAGCTGTTGATAAAAGGATTTCAACCCTTCGTCTTGTAGCGCCTGGGCTAACAGGTGAAAACGCTCATGCCCTCTAGCTTCGATGATGCCAGACAAAATCAGGCGATCAAGAAATCGCTCATCCCGACCATGGCGTAGCTTTGAGATCATCTGGTTCACATAATGGTCTTTTTCATCACTAGCGGCTAAGGATATATTTAATTTGCGCATCAACTTAAACACTTGATGAAAATGCTCAAGCTCTTCGCGAGCCAAACAAACCATGGGCTCTATAACGGTTGGGCGATCAGGGTATTTGGTAACAAAAGACATGGCTAAAGCCGCTGCCTTACGCTCACAGCTAGCATGATCCTGCAAAAATCTGGGAAAATCGGCCAGCACTGCCTGCGTCCAAACTACAGGAGACTCATTTAAGAGAGGGCTGTCGTTAAAAAGGCTCATAAGATCTCAAAAGAGTAGATTGAATGGGCAGTTTTATCTCTAGCCTACTAAGTTGTCAAGAAAGATAGGCAAAGGATGCTTCTTGGAGAAAGAAAGGCTCTCAAGGGATAATACAACTCAGCAAAAGGAGCATACGATGAGCAAAATGTTATCTGCTGTCACTAAAGTGGCTGTTGAGGAAATCCTACGCAAACATATTAATGAGTCAAAGTTCGGCTACTATCTTTCTAGTGCCGATTTTGATGAATGCTTAACAGATCTCACCCAGCTAATGGAGACCAGTCGCAATTTAAAGATGGCAGGGGATAGATTCTTACAGAAAAACGCTGCCAGCGCACCGATGAAATCTCGTCTTTTACCTCGCTAAAACTGGCATTCAAGACCTAATGATGCTCAAATGCCTTTAATAAAAGCGGATCACCAATCGCTACAAAAGGTACTTTTTGCGCAAAGCGAAGCACTGTCAGCATAAACAAAGAAAAGAAAAAGGCTAAGAGGCTAAGCTCTACTGTCAGAGGGTAAGACCAGTGGCCTGGAACCAGTTCAGGGATAACGACTAGCATAAGAGTCATCCACTGGGCACCAAGTACCAAAAGACTAACTGGAATAGCTACTTTCGGCTCCCACTTAGAGGCCTTAGGAATCAAAATAAACATCGGCAAAAGCCAACAAACAAAAGGGATAGAAATAACCATATGCAACCAAGGAGCCTTAAGGCGGGTAATATAATAAGAAGTTTCCTCTGGCATGTTAGCATACCAATAAGTCAAAACATGGGCATAACTCAAGTAGGCAAAAAAGATAGTAAAGCCAAACATTGCTTTGCCAATATCGTGAAACTGTTGTCTGCGTAAAAACGAAGCTAGTGGTGTCGTTTTTAAAAAGAACATCCAAAGTAAACTAAAGGCCATAAGCGTCTGCATCATGATGGCAAATAACCATCCCGCCCAAAGGGTTGAAAACCAGGTTGGAGCAAGAGACATCATGAGGTCAAAAGCTAAGACAGTAAAACACAAGGTGTAAACGACAAGCACTCCCCCTGACCAAAACTTTAATTTAGTATGAGCAGCACGCGCCAAGGATTGAGCTGCTTCTTTTTGCAAAGCAACAGCTGCTAAATCACGGCCAGTAGTTAGGCGCAAATGCCAAAATGCCACTGCGACGATAATGACTAAAGAAATAAGATCGCGCCAATACATAGCGCCAAAAGACAACCAAATATTCTTACCTGGGAAATGCACGATAAGCTCTGGATCTTTAACCCAGCTGTAAACACTCCGAGCGCTAAAAATATCAAAATGAACACAGGTCAAGAAAATGAAGAAAAAGACCGTAGCTACTGGCAAAAAAGCCGCAAAAGACTCATGCATGCGGTGCAAGGTACGTCCCCACAAAGCTCCAATAATAGCCTGCATATTAGTAAAGGCAATGCCGCCTAGAGCTAAGGAAAAGAAGAAAAAGAGATTAAATAAAAAAGAACCCCAAGTTCTCACTGGATCAAATATTAACCCCAAGACTAAGCCCAAAAAACCAGCCCCCAAGAGAGCATAAAGAACATAGCAAAAGCGTCCTGGAACCTTAAGATAAAGGTCATCTTTTCGCGCAAGTAATTGGTCAGCATCCATCTTCATAGTTTGCTCTTTCTATAGTTGCTGCAAGAACCTTAACCAAAGAATAATCATCCATCTTTCCGGTAAGGATGTCGCATGGCCATAAGACGGCATCAGCGCCGACCCGTGTGTTATACGAAACAAATAAAATCCATCCCCTCGATTCTTATACAAATCAAGGGTTAAATCTGGCGGTCTTGGGAATTTATCGACAATCGTGCCGCCCCCTTTGGCATCTAAGCCATGGCAAACCGCGCAAAATGTCGCAAAAAGCTCCTTGCCGTGGGCGCGCAGCTCCTCTTCATTACCCCGACCCTTCAAAGGATTTTGCAATTCCTTCTCAGCTTCTTCTATTGTTTCGGGTAAAAGCGGATCTGTTGTCGTTACGGACCCTTTTGGCGGATCTAAGTAATTAAGCTGAGGCTTAAGCTTCGGCTGATCCGCCATATCTGGCATGTAGGTCAGCTTCGGCTTCCTAGGTGAATCTTTACACCCAAGGATAGAAAGAAAAATAATCATTACATAACAAATCTTAGGCATGCCCAACCCCAACGTCAAAAAATCACTTTACCGGGTAAGCGAAGACTTCAACAGCCCCAAAGTCCTTCAAGGCCTTGGACTGGCTGCCACCAGTTTGAGCCCCTGGAACATAAATGGCAAATTTATCGTCTGATGTTCTCTCATCAAAAATAGTGTCTTCTGGGTTTGGAAAACGGCCCATGACAAACATTCCTGTAATTGTGCAAAGAGAACCAAACAGAATCATCAACTCAAAAGCAAAAATAAAATAAGCAGGCAATGAGTAAATACCCGCTGTCTTACCACCAACAACGATAGGCCAGTCATAGTCCATCCAAAGAGGCATAAGAAAGCCAGTAAAAGCTCCTGTCAAACCTCCTGTAAGGGTAAACCAACGCACCTGGCTTGGTCCGTATTTCTTTTCTGCAATCTCAATAAGGTCGTGAAAAGATGTAGGAGTATAAAGCTCATGATCTTTAAACTCCGCCTTCTCGGCTATCTCCTCCAACGCTTTAGTTACGTCGTCGAGGTAGTCAAATATCGCAACAATCCCTGGTGCCTTGACTCTAGCCATTATCGCCTTCCTTCTCTCTCATTGCCGTGACACTCATCCATGATGGTGATGGTTTCTTACCGGTTTAGGCATAATCAACTTCAATTCAGACATCGATACAATTGGGAAAAACCGGCAAAAGATCAAGAGCCAGGTAAAGAACCAACCAAAACTTCCCAGCGTCAATGTGATTTCGATGAGTTCTGGCTCATAATGCCCCCAAGAACCTGGCAGAAAGTCCTCTACCAAACTTGATAATACGATATTATAACGCTCAAACCACATACCAACATTCACTAAAAGACAGATGATAAAAGCCCAAGTTTCATTGTTTCTGACTTTTTTAGACCAAAAAGCTAATGGGAAAATACAGTTGCAAAACACCATGGTCCAAAAATAAAAGCAATAAGGACCAGCGGCTCGTTTGCGGAAAATAGCCCACTCGTATTCGTTGCCGCTATACCAAGCAACAAAAAACTCAATGCTATAAGCATAAGCTACAATCGTGGAGGTTAGCAGAGTAAGGCGTAAAAGCGCATCAAGATGTTCATGGCGAATAAAGCCCTCTAGCTGCAGCATGCGGCGCAAAGGCAAGACAATGACATATACCATCGCACAGCCAGATAAAATAGCGCCAGCGACGAAGTAAGGAGGAAAGATAGTGGTATGCCAGCCTGGCTGTAAGGCCATAGCAAAGTCCCAAGATACAATAGAGTGCACAGAAAGCACCAACGGAGTCGCTAGAGCCGCCAAGAAGCCGTAGCCTGCTTCGTAATGATGCCACTGCCTTAGGGTGCCAACCCAACCAAAAGATAAGACATTGAAAATAAGACGCTTAAAACCCCTGACTCTATCGCGCATCGATGCAATATCAGGCACTAGTCCCATGTACCAGAATAACAGCGATACTGTCAGATAGGTACTGATAGCAAAAATATCCCAAACCAAGGGTGATCGAAAGTTTACCCAAAGATTAGAGGTCGTCGGTAGCGGTGCCATCCAATAAGGAGCATACCAAATGCGCCCAACATGGATCAGTGGGAATAGGCCAGCTGTGATCACAGCAAACACCGTCATAGCTTCAGCAGAGCGGTTAATGCTGTTGCGCCACTTAGCGCGAAAAAGAAATAAAATAGCTGAAATTAATGTTCCGGCATGGCCAATACCAACCCAGAAGACGAAGTTGGTAATACAAACACCCCAGTAAACTGGACTGTTAAGACCAGTGAGCCCCATCCCATAGGTAACAAGAATGCCCCAGGAGGTAAAGAAAATAACCATGCAGATAAAAGCTATAGTCAAAGCTAAGTAATAGGTCGGATGCGGCTTATCTACCGCAATCAAGATCCCATCGTTGACATCTGATACTGACTTGTCCCAGCCGACCTTCTCTTCCATAAGTAAAGCTCCCTTAACCAGGATGATGCGCGTTTTTTTCTTCGTGTTGACCCGAGTGAGAGCCAGCTTCCTTCAACGTGTGCTTCACTTCAGCTAAGTAGCTTACATTAGGCAGAGTCTTCAAACCATAGTGACCGTGTTCAGGCTCACCGCCAAGCAAAAGATAAGCACGATGGCTTGCACGTTCAGCACTGACCTTGCTTGTTGCCTTATTAAGATTACCAAAAGAAATAGCATCTGACGGACAGGTTTGCTGGCATGCTGTTTGAACTTCGCCATCAAACACATATCGCTTCTGCTCTTTGGCAGTATGCTTGGCATCACGCAGACGACCAACACAAAAAGAACATTTTTCCATAACCCCTTTTGTTCGCACAGTAACATCTGGGTTAAGGGCGCGTAAATTACGATCTTGCAACCTTTCACCTATCTCGCCCCACTTATGATGCCACCAGTTAAAACGCCTTACTTTATAAGGGCAGGCGTTAGCACAATACCTGGTACCAACACAGCGGTTATAAGTCATGGCATTGAGGCCTTCAGGATCATGCGAGGTCGCAAAAACCGGACAAACAGGCTCGCAAGGCGCATGATTGCAATGCTGACACATCACTGGCTGAAAGGTCACATCAGGATTATTTACATCACCAAAGAAATAGCGATCTAGCCGAATCCAGTGCATTTCTCGACCCATAATGATCTGCTCGCGCCCAGCCTGAACAACATTATTTTCAATGGCGCAGGCAACCATGCAAGCCCCGCAGCCATTGCAGCGATTAAGGTCAATAGACAGACCCCAGCGATAAATGCTGTCTTCTAATTTCGGATAAAGATCAGGGACAACATCAAGATTCTGTTGTTTTTTTAGATTGCTAGCAGCCTCACTCAAGGTGATTTTTTTGACAATATCAGTACGGTTAGCGATATCGTTATGCTTTTGCATCGCTGCTAGACGATACCACTCGTTAGTAGGAGTAATCTTAACACTGATATCTGAAGTCTTAGGACTTGCCGATAGCTCATCTTTTGCTTTTGGATAGACAACAAGCGGATCAACACCCACACCGCCTGAAATTTTAGAACCACCTTTATGGCCATTACCACGAGGAACAATCAACGCATCAGGATGAATCCCTGGCAATGGGAAAGCAGCAACTTTGATAGTGCCTGCCTCTGTGGTCAATTCCACAAGCTGATTGCGCTTGATATGCAACTTAGTAGCTGTATCTGGATGAATAGCTAACCAAGAATCCCAAGCGATCGTCGTCATACCATCGCCTATATCCTGCAACACAGGAAGATGAGCGCCGCGGCCATCTTGTAAGCGGTGGTCTAATGGCGATAAAAGCTTTAGACCAGGTGTCGGTGCCTTATAGCTCACATGAGTTGCAATTACGGCCAAAGGCGCTTGCGTTCTTTTATCTAGCTTAATGACAAAACCCTGTCGCAAGATGGCCTTATAAAATTTTTTATAGTCGGCTTGCATGCCCGTTTGCTTAAATACTGACTTATACTGTTCTTCAAGATAAGCGCGGTAGTCTGGGAAGCCAAAAGGTTTGTTTAAGTGAGCAAGAACCCAAAGCAGAACATCTTCAGCTTGACGACAATCAGTTGTAGCTCTTACTGCTGGCTGCCTTAAGCTCCAAAAGCCCGCAAAAGGTTGCTCATCCCCCCAAGCTTCTAGGTAATGGTAACCTGGTAAAGAAAACTTTGCTAAATCATCAACTTCATTAGGAAAGGCTTGAACCGAGACAACTGTCTTAACTTTCTCAAGCTTCTCTTTAACCCCCCAACTTGGTGGGCAAGAAAAAATTGGATTCGTATCGATGACAAAAAGAACGTCAAGATTCTCTGCTTCAGTTAAAAAACGCTCCATATCGCCAATTTTTACTGGCTGCGTCATCCAACCGCGATCAAAGAGCAAAGATGATCCGTAAGCACCTGTCAAAAGATTGAGCAAGATTGTCACAAGCTGTAGCTTGGTGCTATTTTCATCAAAGCTAGCGCTAGAGCCTGCTAAAATTACTGCATTTTGCGCGAGCATATCCTTAGCTAAGGCATCAAAATCATGGCGTGAGAAGCTCAAAGCCTTCTCTGCCACTGCTAATTCACCTTCTACTTGGGCCAGGATCTGTTTCGCCTGTTCCTTATCTCTAGCTTCTCCCCTAACACCCTCTGCTGCTAAAAGTGAACGAAGGAGCAGCAGGGCAACCGTAAATTCATAGCCTGGAGGAATAACAACCCGCTTGCTAGCCTTAGTCCCTGTAAGCGAGTAAGTCGCTTCAAACTGTACCAATTGCCCCATCTTGCCGTTTATATAAGATAAGGCTTTCGTAAAAGTTTTGGCATGAAAAGTAGGAGAAGTGCCAAGTTCAAGAAAATCAGAACCAAGACTTACCACTAAGTTAGTCTTACGAAACTCAATGCGTGGCAAGCCCTCTTGGCCAAAGGCCAATTCATGTGCCTTACCAATGGCTGTATATAAGCTATTGGATTCCCAAGTATAAAGATTATTCTCACTAGCCCCTAACTTTTTTAATACTGCTTTGAAAAACTGCTGCTGAAAGCCGGTCGAACCGCCGGTGAGAATACCAATTTTTGTACTATCACCTACCTTTTCAGCAATCTTTTGATAAACGCTCGACCAATCAGCTGGATCTTGCCGCTTGCCGTAACGAATAAGTGGCGTCTTTTGCCGCTCTGGATGATAGAGACCTTGGATAGAAGCCTGCCCAAGCGCACACATACCACCTTGGCTTAAAGGATGACGAGCACTTCCTTCAAGCTTAACAGGACGGCCTTCTCTGGTCTTAACGATGACACCGCAGCCAGCTGCACACTCATTGCAAGTTGTTGCATAGTGTACAGCAACACCGGGCACATGATCGATTGGCTGATTCACATAAGGAATCGCTTTTTCTTCAGGGCGGCGAACGCAAGAAGCTGCTCCAAACATAGCGCTAGCTGAAAACAACCGCATGAAATCGCGGCGGTCGACATCAGGAATCCAACTCTTGAAAGATTTTTTGTCGCCAGCAACCTCTTCTGGGATATTGCCAAGCTCAGGAATGACCTCATCGATAGCCACATAGTATGGCCCAGGAACAAAGGTCTTTGCGGGTGCCTCTAAGCCCTCTGGGCCAACAAACACCTCGGTGGTTTTTTCTAATCTCGTTAGTTCATCCATTGCTGGGTCCCTTAATAGTGGCATGTGGCGCAAGTTACTGGCGCCTGTGGATGCTCAACTTTGCTACCATCAGCGAGAGTCTTTGTCACTTTGTGATCATGGCATTCAACACACCAACCCATCAACAATGGGGCACGCTGCTCCAGCTTTTCCATTTTCTCAACCTCGCCATGACATTTTTGGCACTCAATCTTAGCTAAGACATGGACCTTATGACTAAAACGCACAAAGTCGGGTAAGTCATGAACTTTTGTCCATTTCATGGGCTCGTTTTTATTGAACTTTTCCGTTAAATACTTGATAGGCTCAGCTTCTGTGTGTACAAATCTATGACAACCCATACAGGTGTTGGTAGGTGGAATGCCCGCTGTGATGGAACGTCTGGCACTAGAATGGCAATACTCGCAAGGGATTTTGCGGTCACCGGCATGCAGCTTGTGACTAAAGTTAATTTCTTGGTCGGGAGCATAGCCGATATCTTCGACGTCTTTCCCAGGCGACCACACCCACCAACCTCTAGCAAAAGCATTGGTTGTGATACATGCAATGGTGCACACCAAGAGTAGACGAGTCGGATGGAGAAAACGCAAAACGGAGCTCCCCTTGTTTTTAGCTCATGTTAACCAAAGAATCAGATGCTCTTAGATACGCTCAACTATACAATACGCTTAATACAATAAACTAGCTCTCTACAATTGTTAACAAAAAAGAAAACACATCATGTCTCAAATCTTTCATCTCACTTCCGAACTCAAACCACAAGGTGATCAACCGGCTGCTATTGAAAAAATCGCCGCCTCTCTTGAAGCTGGCGACGGGCACCATGTCCTTATGGGCGTCACAGGCTCTGGCAAAACCTTCACGATGGCTAACATCATCCAACGACTAAACCGCCCAACGCTTGTTATTGCGCCTAACAAAACTCTGGCAGGCCAGCTGTTCACAGAATTTAAAACGCTCTTTCCTAATGACGCTGTTGGCTATTTTATTTCTTACTACGACTATTATCAACCCGAAGCCTACCTGCCAAGCACCGATACTTATATTGCCAAAGACAGCGCTATCAACGAAGACATAGACAAGATGCGTCACGAAGCAACACAAAGTCTATTTGAAAAACCCAATACAATCATCGTCGCCAGTGTCAGTTGTATCTATGGCTTAGGTTCGCCCCAATCTTATAGTGAACAAGTAGTATCTATCAATAAAGCTGATTCCATAAGCCGCGATGACTTCTTACGTAGTCTCATTGATATTCAATATCAAAGAAATGACACAACCCTTATTCGCGGTCACTTTCGTGTGCGCGGTGATACTGTTGATATCTTACCATCACATCAAAAAGATGAGGCTATTCGCGTTTGTTTTTTTGGCGACGAGGTTGATTCTATCTCCTTGATCGACGCCCTAACAGGTCATCTTATTCGCAAAACAGATGCGATCTCTATTTAGATCGGAAGAGCGTCGTGTAGGGAAA
>CALBMD010000460.1 GCA_937896265.1 uncultured Pseudomonadota bacterium | reverse complement strand
CGTAGGAGTTTTCTTCAACGATTTGATTTCTTGCATACATAGAGATGAGGTTAACTTATTGGGTGACAAGTCGCCAAACGATATCGACAGAATGGTTTGCTCCGTGCAGAGTAATCCAGAGTAATCGTTTGCTCCGTGCAGAGTAACCAGAGTAATCCCTCGATGGCTTAGCCCAACACAACGAGCTAAGGGCTCGTGAGGAAGGAAAGAGCTGCATTTGTCATTTTACTTACCGTGGAATCAAGACGAGAGATCCGTTTTCGCTAACTATTGTTCCCTGAAAAAATGAAGAAGCAAAATCAACACTGATATTATACAAAGATAATTCAATGTATCTATCATTAGAAACAAAACTCTCAATTTCTTTAATAAGGGCTCTTTTGCGTCCAAAAGGGTCAACCGACTCCTCTTGCATTAACCAACTTAGGAAAAATATGGGACCACCCACCATCATTCCTACCATTGCGGTAAATTCATCAATATTAATCATGATATGGGCAATACCCCCTAACAATGTTCCAGCTACCACCCCAAACGCCGCCACGGATTTATTTACAAATGGTTTTTTCTCACTTTTGAATTCCGGAGGACAATTAGCATCAAGCCATGCTTTTGAAAAATTAAAACACCCGCCCTCATCCTTTTTACAAAAGAGTTGCGGGTTCGTCTGGCTATTCTTGAGTACCACAGTGTGCACTATTTTGGTGGTGATGGTGGTAGTAGTTTCTGTTCGTTGTGTATAGTCATAAACATGTGCAGAAAATACTTTCGAATAAGATGTCTGATAAGTCGCAATATTCAAAATTATAGTTTGATCAATATAGCCAAAAGCAGTTGAAGCTAAACTAGCCCAGAACAAAAGAACTACCTTTACATTTTTCATTGCTCTACTCCTATCTCAGTAAGGGTCAATCTCGTAGCCGTTTAATATGAAAGCATGCTATTTGCTATGAGGAAATTTACAAGGGAAATTATGGTTCAAAGCAGAAAAACTTTAACTCAAACGGAGATCTTTCTAAAAATTGATGTGATATTAACTAGATGCCGAATTCGGTTGATAATTTTTTTTCGACCACGGATAAATTTTGACTTCCCGTAAGCCTATAGTATATCTTTGCCACTCTTGCTTAAAAGGTCCAAATTAATCGAAAATTAACATAAAGGAACCCAATGAGACCTAGATTCATATGTACCTTAATACCTTTGTTTTTATTAAGCGAAATCCAATTTGCTAGCAATGACGAGGTAACGAAGGCTATCATTTTGGGGAGTACATCAAGAAAGGCCGATGATTCAGAAAAAAGAAAACGAAACCTTACCGATGTGTGGAGGGATATCGATCCGGAGACAGCACAAAGCGCCATTGAAGATTTACTAAAAGAGAGATTTACTCGCCGTATTGATACCAATAAAATCAAATCTAAATGTTTGATTGATGACTCAATACCGATCTATTTTAACAACACCTCTGACTTTAATCTTCTAGTTGAAACGAATGAACCTCTCGAAGGAAATGCCGTAAGAACAAAACGAGTTGTTGAAGCTGCTACGCGAACTACATTTTTTTCTAAATTTAAATCATCTACATTCACGATCAGTACTCAAACCAAAGAAACTCGAGACAAAGAGTATTTCAACCTTCGTGGCAACCAGGAAGGTATGAGATATGACACCGAAGTCTGGACAAAAGAAGCCGCTGAAAGAAATGCTTTAATTGAAATTACCAAACTACGCAGCAAAAGGGCCTTTTCTGGAGTAGTTAAATTCAAATTTAAAGCAGCTAATTTTTTTAAAGATATTGATGAATGCCTAGAGCTCAATGGTCTAGAAATACTTGCAATAAATGATCCCAATCCGACTGGTCAGATCTTAGTTTCAGTCCATCGTATTAAGAAGTGGGATGACACCGATAGTGAAAGTGAGGATGAGACCCAAGACGAGCGCTATTTTGAAGACGAATCCTATCGAGAAGGCCACACTTATTGCAAATATGAGTTATCTTTAGGCCAAAAAGGCCGCTGTATTCGCTTAACCACGAACACAAGTAACTTTTTGACGGATGGTAGTGATCACTGTGGAGCTATCCTTGATTGGCAAAAATCTGAAGCCAAGCGGGTACAAGTAATCGGTATATCAGGGGAACGCTGCCAATGGCAGGAAAGAAAATTTTTAAATGGCTTTGCTTTATTAGATCGCAAACAATGTCTAGAAATCAATGGCCTCGTAGCGATAACACCCCACTCTGACGATAAAGCAGATACACAGTGTGGCTTAGTAGGTCGTATTCGCAAAATAAATGGGTCTTTAATAGAAGTCCAAGCACTGAATGGAAAGCTTATCAATATTGAAGCTATTCGATTAGTACCCATTAGACCACTCCAAATGAACGATCCTACTGATGAAAAAAGGCGGGGTAAATATAAGTCCCTCGTTCTTTTTTGTCGAGGTACATCGGTACTCATTGCATGTATCCAGATAGGATCTCTTGCTTATAGCCTGGCTAATGAGCACAGCGCAGCCGTCAAAAAGGCCGCTGACACCAATAAATCGGCGTTGCAAGAAATAAAACCAAACGGAAATAGCGCAGCGGAAAAGGGAAATAACCCAACAGAAAAAAGCGATAAAACATCTACTGATAATCAGGAAGGAGGTCTTTATCTAAAATGTGGCTTTTTGTTAAGAGCTATTGGAGACTACTTTCCAATTGAAAGGGGAAGTTCTCTTTGGACAACATTGCCTGAAAATTTCTGTGAAAAACCAAAAAAAGATGAAGAAGAATAAGGTTCTATCTATCGACAAATCAATTATTTATAAGACAATCTATAAAACATAAGGGAATTGAATAGTGAAAAATTTTATCTCAGCTCTGATGCTACTTAGTTTTTCATACCTAGGGTTTGCCAGCGATGATGAAGAAGACGATAGTGTTTGGAGAGAAGACCTTCTAGCAGAAATTAGGGAATATGAAGCTAAAGCGGCTCAACATTCTCTCGTAGAATATGACTACAATTTTACGATCGAAGCTCCTATACCCTTTATATGTGAGGGGCCTTTTACCAATCGATTCCCCGACCGAGTTTACCTTAATATTGATATGTCAAGTCACCCTGCATTTCTCAAGCTTAGCCGTAATTTTGCTGAAGCAAAGCAAAATGAGCAGTTCACCTGGACAGATACTACGGATAGTCCTGATTTGCAAAGTCTATCTAAGGCAGGTAGCACGGAAGTATCCTTGGCGGAGCGGCTTCAAAATTCGAACTTAGAGAAAAAACTCAATCAGCCAAGTGCAATTGAAAAGCAGCCAAAATCTTTACAGGTCGATAACAGCGAGATGAAATCCAAACCAACTACTCAAAAGACGCTACAAGAAACAATCGATACTTTATGCTCGTTTACAAGGAAACAATAATGAAGCCTAATCTAAAAAAAATAATTTTTTTAATTTGCTTTATTGCTAGCATGCCATGTGCCGCGACAGAATTTGACACTTCTTCTACATATCAGGATCTGAAAACTCTCAATGAAAAAAGGATACAATCTCTTAATCAGGCAAAGACTAGCTTTTTATCCGCGAAAGACCAGATCGAACAAGCGGGCCGTTTGGATAAGCAAGCTGATGAATACAATAAACGCGCAACAGACGCACAAATATCTTGGATCCAGAAAGGAGAGGTGAAAGATAAAGAATATCAAAGCCAACATCAAAGCATAACGACAAGCATAGTTAAATTAGCGACAGATGGTAAAAAGGAATATCATAGATTAAAAGATTTAAGAAATAAGTACCACGGACTTATAGCCGTCCTTAAGGAGGCTAATTCCCGAAAGAAGACGCCGACGAATATACTGCGGATCAATGAACTTAAAAGCAAAATTGAAACGGCTAAAAATGAAATCGCCAGGCTGGAGCAATGGCTTAAGACCAATATCACCGATATAGAAAAAAATAAAGTCCTTTTAGTCAAATTAGAAAGTGACCATGAGAAATGGGTATCTCAATGGGTTCAAGATGGAGCCAACAAGATTGCGCCACTGCTAAGAGAATTAAAGGTTAGTGATCAAAAGGTTGGAGAATCACTGAACCAATTCACCGATAGCTATTTTGACGGCCTCTATAAACTCAGTGACTACAAGGTTGACACAGCCTTCATTGAAAGTATAGCAACAAAATTTCTTTCGGGTGTCAAAGGGCTTGGCGAATTACTTTGCTTCATCGAAGGTACGGTAGTAGCTACCCCAGAGGGGCCAAGAGCTATCGAAACAATTGAAGAGGGTGACGAAGTCCATGCTTGTAGCCAAGATCTGACTGAGTGTTCAATTCAACAGGTAAAAAAAGTTATATTCGGCGAGACTGCTTTTTTTATTGTACTTGGGATCGGTGGCGAAAATATTCTAACTACCCCTAATCATCCTATTTACACCAAAAACGAGGGCTGGAAGAAGGCTAAAAATATACGTCTAGGGGATGAAGTTGTTGGAATGGAAGAGGGCGAATTTGGAGCAAAGATCCTTAAGTCTCTCTTTGTCGAGAAAAAATCATTTAGAAGATTTGCTAAGCCGGTGAAAATATATAATCTTGAAGTCGAGCAGGATCATACTTATTTTGCTGGTCCAAAGAGGATTTTGGTTCACAATTGCAATATCAAGAACGATTTTGATAATATAAAAGCGCTTGAGCCGGTTGGTGAAGCACTAAAATCCGGCGCTATGGTGACTTTAAACCTCTGTCGCTTTTCAGCAGGGCTCAATTCAGTGGCATTGGTTGGTGGCCCAACATCCGGTGTCGTTAACTTAGGTGTTGTTGTTGCATCCTGCGGAGCCGTGATTGCAATGTGTACGGCGGCCATAGTCAACGCGACGGAGTTTGGTAGCAACCTTCACGTTATGCAGAGCAAGATTCGCCTGAGCAAGGAGAAAGAAGAATGCAAGCCTCAGTGTGAAAGCCAGCAAGCTCCAGAAGGACTTAAAACACCAGAAGATTCCGCTATTGATAAATGGAGTAGGGAGCCGAAGAGCTTACAGGATCAGATGGCTTTGGAAGCAGCAAAAAAAGGGGAAGGTAGACGATTGTCCATATCGTTAAATGATTTAAAGTATAAAGGCATGGATAAAATGGAATATAAAATTAAGTCAGATTCAGGTAAAGATACTGTCATTCATTATGTTCGAAATCCGAATACGGGAGAATTAATGGATTTTAAGTTTAAAAAACACAGTACGGATTAATTATGAAAGTTAGATGCATCAAGAATAAAATATCAGCTATTCCACAGCAGCAAGTTAGAAAATGGCTTAAAAAATATCTTAATTATGATGAAAATCACAGCTTAGAACTAATAAAAAAAGGACAGGTTTATACAGTCTATGGATTACATTTTTGGGAAGGGCATCCTTTCTATTTTATTTGCGAAGAAGAAGATGGTGAATATCCTGTAACATGGTATGCAGGTTTTTTTGAAGTTTTGGATGATAGGATTTCAAAGTACTGGAGGCTCACTTATCACTCAACAGAGTTGGCTTTTGCATGGACCTCGTTAGTCCACAAAGATTGGATAGCCCATAAAAATTTTTATGAAAATCTTGTAGATGGATGTGAAGAAGAGATAACATTATTTTGCAAGTATAGAAAAGAGATGGAAGAAGAGTTTGATTCTGACAGTCCCGCGTAAAGCCCGCAATGGCTCCCTGAAAGAAGCGGATTCTTGGGCTTAGCTCACAAACGAACTAATATCCGCAACTAAAAATTCGGATCCGGGGTTATCATTTTCAATGAAGAGCATCGCAAACAGATTTAAATCCTACCCCGATATAAGCAATATCAGCGGCTTGTAATTGCGATGGTTTGCCCACTTTCTTAGAACTGAGCACAGTGTGATTGCCAAAAAGCGTTTCCTTGCCTTGAGCGTTATAAGCAGATCCAGAGTATTGTAAGCAAAAATATGTCTTGTTATTAACAGATAGTGTTGAGGAGTCATTGCTGACTTTTGCTGCTAACACTGGTTTGGAATCAACAGTTACATTCCAGCTATTTGGTGGTATTGATGTCGCTTTTGCTTCAGTACACTTGGTACTTGATGTCATAATAAAATCAAAGTCATGAATAGTGCAGTTCCAACGGTATGCTTTATCATCAATATGAAGCACTTGACCAAAAAAGTTCATAGCAACTGTGCTTTCTTGATTGCCGTCGGAGCTTGCTTTTATTTTAACTCCGCAAGCTGTTATTAGATTTAAGACTATAAAAAATGGAATTATCGTGTATTTCATAACAACCTCAAGTCAAATAACAGCAAGAGATAGGTACCTCAGTTTAGCAAGGCTCCCTTCGGTAGATTTAGACGACAAATTGAGGTATTTTTAGATAAGTATTTGAATTTTCGATATAGATTACGAGGTTTATGATGAGTTCAACAGCTCAAGTTTTGCTTAATCGCCGTATGCTTGCAACGCTGCTATTAGGCTTTTCTTCGGGAATCCCTCTGGCCCTTACAGGCTCAACTCTTCAGGCTTGGATGCATGCTGAAAAGGTAGATTTGACTCTTATTGGCATCTTTTCTCTGGTGGGACTGCCCTATACTCTGAAGTTTATTTGGGCGCCTGCTATGGATCGCTATATGCCTCCTTTTTTGGGCAGGCGTCGCGGTTGGATTTTACTAACCCAGTTAGCTCTCATTGTTTTGTTAAGTGTTATGGCATTTAGTAAACCTTTTGAACAGCCAGTGCTCTTAGCTATCTTGGCCTTCTTGGTTGCTTTTGCTAGCGCTAGTCAAGATATTGTTATCGATGCTTATCGTACCGAGCTTTTGCAACCTGAGGAATTTGGCACTGGTGCTGCTACTGCTAATATGGGTTATCGCTTGGCAATGCTCTTTTCTGGAGCTTTCGCCCTTATTCTCTCTGATCAAATGCCTTGGAAAGCAGTCTACCTTGTTATGGCTGCGACCATGGCTGTTGGTATGATCGTCACTTTTTTTGCTCCTGAACTAGATGGCCACGTCAAATTGCCACGCACTCTTAAAGAAGCAGTTGTTCAGCCTTTTAAGGACTTTTTCCAGCGCAAAGGGATTGCTGATCTTTTAGCGTTTATTATTCTCTACAAGCTTGATGTTGTTGTTGCCATGGCTCTGATGACCCCATTTATGCTTGAATTAGGGTTTACTCGCACAGAAATCGGCGCTGTTAGCAAAGGTTTTGGTTTGGTTGCTTCGATCTCTGGTACCTTTGTCGGTGGTTTATGGATGAGTCGCATTGGCCTACAGCGGGCACTTTGGGTATTTGGTATTTTGCAGGGTATTTCAGGGTTTACTTTTTATCTTCTTGCTCATATGGGTAGAAATTACGCTATGATGGCTACAACAATTGCTACAGAGAATTTCCTCTCAGGGATGGGGAATGCAGCTTATGCCGCTTTTTTGATGTCTCTTTGCAATCCCCAATTTACTGCAACGCAGTTTGCGCTTCTTAGTAGTCTCATGGCTTTAACTCGGACAGTAGCGGGTGCTCCTACCGGGTGGCTGGTGCAAGCTGTAGGGTGGGAAATGTATTTTATTGTATCGATTTTATTAGCTATTCCAGCATTGTTGCTTTTACCGCGTTACAAAATCTGGATGGAGAGGAAAGAGCAGGCTATACCCACTGCCACTTCACCACGGTCTGTAGATCAGGGTGAAGACTCTTAAAAACCGGGCAGCCTTCGCCGATGGCAACCAAACGTTCTCGGTGCTCTACAGCAATTGTTGCTGGCATTTGCATCATAACGGTTAAGCGGGCAATGCGGCGAGGGCTTGCAGCCATTTCTTTTTTTAGAGTAAACGTGGCGCCGATCATGGGAATGCCTTCTTTATCAGCAGTTAATGCCATAGTCGTTAGCATACAGCTTCCCAACGCAGCACCTACCAAATCGGTTGGGGAAAATGCCATGCCGCGGCCTTGATTATCTTTGGGGGCATCTGTGATGATTTTACTTTGGGAGGGGTGCTGCAATTCACAGCTTTTTTCTCCCAAATAGCGACCAGATATTTCGACCATAGTATCTCCTGTCTGTGTTTTCTTGGGAGGAGCCATCTGCTGCACAGCTGTTTCCTCCCAAACCTTCATCTTTGCTAAGAAGCAGGTGAGCGTGAAGGATAATTGCAGGATGCCAGAGAGAGGTTATTTTGGCAAGTCTTGGAGATAGGCCTTAAACCAGCCACGACAGCCTATTGTGGAACCCATTTGGGTAACGCTGCCTGTTTCAAAGAAACTTTCGCCAGGGGTGTAGGAATAGCTGCCAATAGGACACTTAAGTGGCGAGGTCGATAATTCTAGAGTAGCAATAGGTGCATATGTCTCACATTTCACCTTTTCATAACCGCATTTTTGGATATGAAAAGTGCGATAACCAGCAATTTTGCTTTGGATCCACTTAATATATTTAGGCTCACTGAGCTTTGTATACATTGCATGATTATTGACCGAGGCCTGACTGCAAGGAACTAAAGAAGTAAAATCACCGGCATCTAATGAGCCTACATTGTTAAGGATAGTTGTTACGATATCGTTAGTGCTCATCTGGCTAAAGCCAAAGGATGTAATGCCCATAACGTAGCGTACAGGAGAAAATGAATGATCAGTATTGCTAAGCATCATAGGGCCACCTGAATCACCAACACAAGCGCCTCGAGGTATATAGGTATTCCCTTCAGCTACTTTCTCCTGATAAGAAATAAAATTCATCTCAGGTAATTTGTCTGTAGCCTGAATAGTCTGCTCTTCCTGTGCGGTTTGACTAGCAAATTGAAGGTTTACTGCTTTATTACTAGTAGTACTAGTACGGCCATAGCCTGCAATGTCGATAGCAACCCCTTGGCCACCTTTCTTCAATTTTTCCTTGATTACCCTGTCATAGACACGAGGATCTAAAAGGCGCAAGGAGAGATTGGTATTTGGGATATCCTTCACTAACTTAAGCAAAGCTATGTCATCAGGAATAAGTATTCCAACCATAGGGGTGCTAGCATCTGTAGGTAAGCTGCTAGGTAGTTGCGTTGTTGAGATTTGGGGTGACTGCTCGATATATTTAGCCATGTCATTCAAATTTTTTTTAGTCATGGCAGTGAAAAGATCAACAGCGGTATTTGGTTTTACATCCAATCCATGAAACGCAAACGGTATTGACGACAACTTGATGTGGGGCAATATTAGAAATGGTTGCAGCTTAGGGCGCATGCTGTGAACAGCTTCAACAGCGATATCTTTACTCGAAGCTACTGTTGCTGACATATCAAAATTAACACGTAGTTTTTTTGGATCTTGGTTGTAGCCTGATTTTGTTACAACGCAGTGGTGTGCAGTCAGTATAAATTTCTTGTCAACAATAATACCTGAACACTCAAAGCCTTCTTCATTCAAGACACGTACGACTCCCTTAAGATAACTAGAGTCGTTTTCTGTGTAATCACTGCCACCGATGATATTAAATTCGCCTTCGATAGCAGGCCCGTTTTCTCTTCGCTGTATATCAGAATTTTTACAAGAAAATAGGATTGTTGAGGTGGCTGCTAAGGCAAACAATATTCGCATAGTTCTCCTCCAAGATGGACTGTCTATCGGGATCCTGGAGAAAAACATGAGTAAAAATCAGCTGCCTAGCGCTTCTTTAACCAATTCGCTAGCCCGTTTACCATCGAATTTGCCTTTAATTTGCGGGGTTAGATGGCGCATAACAACGCCTAAATTAATACCGTCTCGATGTTCTTCAACTATCGAGGTAATCAGACCCTTAACTTTTGCTTCATCTAGTTGCTCGGGCATATAGATTTGTAAAATCTCAATCTCACGCAAAAGCTTTGTTTTTTGCTCGCTGGTGTCAGGGAAAAGTTCTAGAGAGTCTTTAATTTTCTTGACGTGAGCAATCACTACCTCCATCTCTTCTTGAGGCTTAGGCGATGTTTTATTCTCAATGAGCCGAGCTTTTAGCATACGGACGGCATCAAGGGTTTCTTTGTCTTTGCTCTTCATAGCGGTTTTGATGTCTTCGCTAACTCTATCTAACATTCCTAACATTTTGTCTCTCCAAAGGTAGCAGCATGTGATTTTCGATTAAACCATTTCGGAAGTATTGCAGCCAGGCTAAAAACGAGTCTCGTCGTGATTTGGTGGCTGTTAGAGGTGTTTTATGATTAGGGTCAAGGCGCCAATTGAAGGCTTTCTCATGAAAGTTAGGATCAAATTCGTGAACTTGATCTTCAGCTAGAAGCCAATAGAATCCATCGCCATGATGCAGGAGTATTTGGCGCTCAGCTAGTTTGCGCGTGAGAGAAGAGCCAAAGAGGCTTTCCTCGCTAGGTTCAATACCTAAGATATCGTAGATGGTAGGTTTTAGATCAAGGTGTTGACTAAGAACATTAGTATCTAAGTTTAGTGTTTGGCCTGGAGCAAACAGCATTAAGGGTACACGGTTTCGCCAAACATGGTGAGGATAAGGTTCGCGCTGTGCTAGGCCGGTGTGATCAGCAGTAATAATAAAAAGAGTTTGGTTGTACCAATCTTGCTTTTGAGCTGTAGCAAAGAATTCAGCGATAGCCATGTCAGTGTAGCCAATAGATTCATGGATCTCAAGGGTTCCTTTAGGGAACTTGTCTTGGTAGACCTTTGGAATAAGATAAGGGTGGTGTGAGGAAAGGGTAAAGATCATTGAGAAGAAAGGTTTTGGTAGTCTGTTCATTTCTTCGGCGGCAAATTGCAGGTATGGCCCATCATAAATACCCCAGTTGCCATCATGTTGGCTTTGATCGGGATAATCAGCTGAAGTGTACTCGTGGCTAAAACCAAGTAATTGTGTCATGACATCAAAGTACATGGTGCCAGGATTGCCACCGTGAAAGAAGGCTGTTGTATAGCCGTGATTTTTAAGAGTGCGCGGCATAGCTTCAATATTGCTATGTTCATAGCCTGAGACAATAAAGGCTTTTTCCATTAGCACAGGTAACCCAGCAAGGATGGCAGGTAAGGCGTCAATGGAGCGTCGCCCATTTGAAAAATGGGAGGGAAAAAAGCTACTGTGCTTGATAAGCTCTTTCAAAAAAGGCGCGTAGCATGGAGCTCCTTGCTCCATGCCAAGGTATTCAAGGCTCATGCTTTCAATAAGAAGGATCACAACGTTTGTTGGCTTTGTCAGCGCCACATCAGTGGGCTTAGCTGTTTCGCGTCGCTCATGATGTAGAGCTTCTGTAAGAGCAGCCCAGTTGTTGTAGTGTGATAGAGGTTCTAAGCTTTCTTTATAGGTGCGTAGAAAGGTGAAGGTTGAGTTTAGGCTTAATTGCATAAGCTTAGCATCGCCAGCTAAGAGGGCGTGCGGTACTGACAACGGTTTGTAACGCGGTCCACCTCGAATCATGAGGCCAAAGACTAGAATAAGCGTTAGTAAGCGAGCTGTTTTTTGTTTCCAAGAGGTTGCTGAGCCAGGGCTAAGCTGCTGCATAAGGAAAAGTAAGCTGCTAAGAGCTGCTGTTAGTACAAAAAAAGGCCAAAAGTCGGTAAGAATGCTCCCCTGTTGATGACCTAGGTCGCCATAGATAGCTTTTATAGCTGCTAGAGTCATGCGGCTGCCACCGTAACGTACGTATTCACAGTCGATAAGATTAAGGGAAATTGCGGCGAAGTTAACGAGAAGAAAGAGCCCTCGCAAAGCGAGATCGCCGCCTCGCCATGGTTTTTGCCAAGCCATGGACCAGTATATGAGGAAA
>CALBMD010000459.1 GCA_937896265.1 uncultured Pseudomonadota bacterium | reverse complement strand
GCACCTACATTGTCAAATCAGATCTGTTTCAAGACGGCTCGATAAATCTATCTCTTGAGAGCAATTTAACCACCGCTTTAGTCGGTATACCCCAAACAGCAAATCATAAGCGAAGCGTTCTTTTAGCGCAAAAAGCTGGTTTTACTGGCCTTGTCTTCCTTTGCCCGCAAAATACCAGCCCCAGCGCTTGGTATCAGATCTTTGATCCTAGCAAAACACAGACTTTATCACTTGATGATGTTAAACCAGAGGCCTTTCAAAAGGATTTAATGGGACGTTTCTTTTCAGACCTAAGCCCTCTCGAAAGGTCTCGATATTCTGGCCAAAATCCTTTGATTATCAGCCTTAAACAAGAAAGGCCGAAAACCTTCGTTACCGAAAACTATGCGGAATGGCAAGCACTGACAGAAAATCTCAATCTTTTTAGAGAAAGTCGGATAGTTTTTTCTGTTTCTTCTGCCAAGTCGAAAGCGCTATAATCTAGAATTCTAGCTTGCCTTCTCTTACCCCAAATGCTATTACTGGGCCTCGCTCTTCTTAATCAGAAGAGCTTTACCGGAAACAATTCGAACGGACAGATCCAAGATGCCAAAAATTAAGACAAAAAGAGCCGCGGCCAAAAGATTTCGCGTCAAGCCGTCTGGCAAGATTAAGAGAGATCAAGCCAATCATGAGCATTTGGCTACCAAGAAATCTAAAAGCCATAAAAATAGATTGAAAAAAGGCGCTTATATTAAGACCTGCGATAAAAATTTGGTTCTGCGCTGCTTACCGAATTCGCGCTAGTTTTGGAGAATAGTCATGTCAAGAGTAAAGCGTGGATTTAAAGCCCGCCAAAGAAGAAAAAAGACCTTAGAACTAGCAAAAGGGTTCCGCGGAACTCGTAAGAGCAACTACAAGACGGCAATCCATGTCGTCCGCAGAGCGCTTTGCTATGCTTACCGTGATAGACGCGTTAAAAAACGTGACTTCAGAAGCCTTTGGATTATACGCATTAATGCCGCCACCAGAGAGCTTGGACTAAGATACTCTGAATTTATGCATGGATTGCAAAAGGCTGGTATTGAACTTGATCGAAGTGTGCTTGCTGACTTTGCAACCAACGACCCTAAAGGCTTTCAAGACCTTGTAGGGCAAGCTAAAGTAGCTCTTGCCAGCTAATTTTCTTCCCGATACTCATTACTAGGCAGTTTCTCCGCTTATGCTTCTCACATTTGAACCGATCTGGTTCTTATGTTGGAACGGCATAGTGGAGTAGCTGATGACTTATCTTCTAGAAAAAAAGAATAGAGCTTTAAAATCAGACAAGGTAGATCGACTGCAGCAGTTAGAACGTACTGTTCTTGAGCTAGGGACAGAGTTATTTCGCATGAAAACGGACGTTAACTCGTTAAGAGGCTTTAACTCTAACTTTGTTGAAATCATGAAAGGTTTACAACACATCCTAGACGAAAAAGGATTGATCAGTCTGGAAGATTTTGACAATGCTATCGACTTAGGCCAGGCTATTTCCAGCATCAATGCTGTCAACGATCTATCCTTTGACGAGCACCTTGAACGAATTAAAAAATCTGGCCACTAAGACCTTTTTTCAAAACCATATTTCTCGACCTTCATAATTAAACCAGCCCTTGAAACGCCTAGTTCTTTTGCCAATTTTGTTTTGTTCCAACCCAGCCTCTTTAAACCGTCAAGAATCATCTTTTTCTCCAGCTCTTCTACAGCTTCTTTTAGTGTCCCTACCGCCAGCAAATTAAGGGATGGGCTAATTTCTCCAGCGAAACGAATACGTGGTGACAAAAAATCTTCTTTTATCTCAGCTTCCTCATCAGATAATACCCATAGCCTTTCTATTTCATTCTCAAGCTCTCGAATATTACCTGGCCACAAATGATCTAGAAGTAAATTCATACAGGCATGAGACAGCTTAATAGCTTTCTTCACTTTCCCCTTGTTGTTTTTTTCTAGAAAATACTCCACAAGCAAAGGAATATCCTCTCGTCTTTGTCGCAGAGCAGGAACATGTAAATTTATAACATTTAACCGATAAAAGAGATCTTCTCTAAAGCTTCCATCCTTTACCATACTTGCTAAATCTTTGTTTGTAGCACAAACAACTCGCGCAAGGCTTTGCTCAAGCGATACCCCTCCCACTGGCATGTAAGTACCCTCTTGCAAAACTCGCAAAAGCTTTACTTGCATGGCATGGCTAGTATCACCAATTTCATCAAGAAATAGCGTCCCACCATTTGCTGCCGCAAAAAGACCCATCTTGTCTTTTATAGCCCCAGTAAAAGCGCCTTTAACATGGCCAAACAGCTCAGACTCAAGAAGATTGTCGTTAAAAGCACCACAGTTGACAGCTACAAATTTCTTATCTGCTCGCTTAGAGCTGTAATGCAAAGCCTTAGCGATAAGCTCCTTACCAGTACCATTTTCTCCTTGGATTAAAACCAACGAATCATAGTCAGATATCTTTTCAATTTGACGATATAAAAGCTGCATAACCTGAGACTTGCCGATCATGTTTTGAAAACTAAATCGCTGTCCCAACTCTATTTTCAACTCATCAAGCCTAGCTGTTGCTTCATAAAGATTAGATTGAACGATAAGAATTTCTGCTACGACCATCTCGATAAGTTCAATAAGATAAGAAAGATCTTGGCTGCTTAAAACAGGCAATGTGTCAACATAGGCTTGTAAGGCCTTTGGATCTTTAAAGTATGTCTCTAGAGTTTGCTTAACCTGCTTTTTTTGCAAAGAAACTGTTTCTTGCAATAAAAATCCATCCGCAAAGACTGAACCTAAATAATTATTTCCCACCCTGATCGGGACACTAACGCATGAAAATCCAGCATGGCAACTAGCTAAAAGATTTTTGCTCTCTTTTGCTTTTGCCATAGTTTGCGCCTGCACACTGCTCAAACAAGCTTTAAAACCTGCCCTTTCAGCTGTGATACCAACGCACACTTCATTAATAGGGTTAAAAAACTTCCCCTTTGGCACTCCACTTAAAAACCCTTTAGCATCAGTAAAATTTATCTGTACCCGCCACCATTTTGCTACCAACTGACGCAGGCGTCTTATGACATGAAGTTTATCAAACTCCTGCCAGTTAACCTGTTCGCTCATAGAGCTCCCTTATATAAAGCCAGCAATCATGCAAAAAGATTCGGCTAATAAGGGGAATTCTTTAGAAGAAAGCTAAGAAACTTTGCGAAGCGTTAGGCCGCCGGGGATAGCAAAAAGACTAGAGTCAACCTTCTCTTTTACTTTTCGAAACTGGAAGGTTGTTTGATTTTTTGAATCAAACAAGAGTCTTAACTCACAAACAAAAGATTGGTCTAAGTCAAAAATGAGCTCGATTTTCTCAATTTCATTTTTAGCCTTGGGGCTTATGACCAAGGTGGCTTTTGCCTTATCTTTGTTGACTGATAAAATATGATAGGCTTGCTTTAGCGCCTCAGGATGCAAGATAAGATCAACAATTTCCCTTAAACTACGACTTTTCTCACCACTTGCGCTATAAGAAATACCTTGTTTTGTTTTGGGGTCAAAAGAAACAAGGTCGCTGCCTGTGTAGACCCACTCCGATGCCATCGGCTTATCTATCACCCATCGAAATTTTGCTGGTCTTTGAAAATAAGCACGGCCAGTCTTTTTTCCTTTTATTTTTCTAAGTTTTTTTTCAAAATACTGCTCAAACGTCACACTAAGATCGGCTTCAGAACGCAGCTTACTAAAAATCTCATCAAAGGCTCTACTACTATCGCTATCTTGCTTAGCAGCTATAGGAAGGGGACTAGCGAGCGCATTGGTTGCTCCCGAAAGCTTGCTTGAGAAAGAAACGAAAAAGACAGCTGATAAAATCGACACAAATCGCAAAATAGCCAAAGCCTCCAAGAAAAATTCAATTTCCCACTTTTCTATTATAGATGCAAGCTGATTAGCATTAAAGACTTAAGCATCGCAGACCGATAACAAATCATCTAAAAAATCAATGCCTGTCACGGAAAAAAGAATGGACGAAAAAGTCTGCGGCTCCTGTCAGAAGGTTTTTAAAAGAGATGAAGATTTCTTAAACAATACCTCCCAATGGCGGGTTTGTAGCTCCGAAAATCTTTGGTTTAATTGCTCCTGTGGTTCAACATTAATGCTGCCTAAAGGGCGATTTCCCTGGTATTCACCTACCTTGGGTATGAGTAAAAGCGCTGCTTCTATCTTCAATAAAATGGCTGAAAACAAGGATCTACCGCATATTCCATCGGCAGTGCTTGAAATCCAAAGATTGCTTTTAGATACTGAGGTTGAAACGTCTGCTCTGGTTATAACCTTAAAAAAAGACCCACTTTTAGCCACAGAAGTGCTACGTGTCTTTGAAAATCTCAGAAAGATAAGGCAAGGAGCTTTTTCCAAGGAGCCTTCATTAGAACATGCGATAAATTTCATTGGCCGCAAGCATTTAGGAAATCTTGTAATGGCTGCTTCTATCAAGAAATTTGCTATCCCAACCAAGCTATTTAAACAAGAAATTTTTTGGGAACAAGCATTTAAGGCCGCAGCTGTTGCTGAGCTTTTATGCGCGGAATTTGGTCCAGCAGCTGATAAAGATTCTGCCTATCTTGTTGGTTCTCTTTGTAATATTGGCAAAATTGTCTCTGCTCTTTATTATCCAGAAAGAACAGACCAGGTCATGAAAATCACAGGCAACGTCAACACCCAATGCACCTGGCAGGAAGCTGAAGCCCAAGCAAACTTACCCAGTCACTGTATCCTTGGCGAGATAGGAGCTGCTTTTTGGGGACTAACACCTTTTGTTATAGACGCTATCAAACATCACCATGAGCCCAAAGAAGCCGAAGGAAGCGCCGTCAATGGTAGGCTATGCCATATTGCTTGCCTGGCGAATATTGTCGGTCATTGGCTAAATCTCGAACCCCACAGAATAAATCAGAAAGAACTTAATGAGGAATTGCAATACTTTGGCATTAACCGCACAGAGCTAGATGCCATCGTTGGTCGCTATCAGCAAATTCTTGCATAGCCAAGGGACTAAAAAGAGGGCTCTCGGTAAGAGCCCTCTCAAACTAGTATAGCCATTAACCTCGAAGAAGCGATAGAACCATCTCTGGCGCTTGATTTGCCTGTGCCTGCACCGACAAACCAGCTTGTGTCAAAATTCTAGCTTGCGCAAAGCTAGCCGTTTCAGCTGCATAATCAACATCGACAATCCTACTTCTTGCAGCACTAAGATTCTCATTTGTTACATCAATATTGTTGATAGTGCTATTTAAACGGGTTTGAATCGAACCAAGAGTCGCCCGGTAGTCAGAGATAGCATTCACAACATTATCAAGCCTGCGCATTAAATCTTGGGTGCCAGTTGGGCCAAGATCCCCAGAGCCACCAGTTTCTAAATCCTCAGGCACGATTGCTACATCTGTCTCCGTAATCTCGCCGACAACAGCAATAAATTGCTGTAGATCAGATAGATCAATTTTTAGGATATCTGGATCGTTTTCACCAAAATCTGGTTCGCTACCGTCAATCTTATTACCTCGATTGGAGGCACCAACAAAGATCTCGATCGGCTTCTCAGCGACTTCAGATGTTAAAATCTTAGCACCATTAAACTCGGTCGATTCTCTTATCCTGCCAATCTCTGCCCGTAGCTGTTGAAACTCTTTATTTAAAAAAGAGCGTTCTCTATTGCCAAGAGTGTCTGAGGCCGCCTGTGAGGTTAATTCACGCATGCGCACAGCAATATTGGTAATCTCATTGAGACCACCTTCAGCAGTTTGAATATAACTTATTGCATCATTAGAATTTCTTTTTGCCACCTCTAAAGACCTGAGCTTGGCTCGCATCCTTTCAGAGACAGCTAACCCTGCGGCATCATCAGCAGACTTATTGATTCGAACGCCCGAAGACAGGCGCTCCATAGATTGTTGCAACTGATTGGAGCTGCTATCAAGACTTCTTTGATTCTTAATAGCAGCAATATTGGTTTTAATGGCTAATGCCATGATGTACTCCCTTCCATCATAATGTTTTTGTCGCCTTTTTTCTGACCTCTTATAGGCCATTTTCTTTTGTCAAGCTTGTTGTTTGCTGCTAGGCTTGCTTGCCCATGGCTTTGCCACCTAGTTTGGTTTTTAGTCGCCGAAATAGCGACCATAGCGGGGATAAGATGCACCATATACCTCCATTCCCTGGAAAATTTGAGACTGCGCCTTCAAGCGCAAGGGCAAGATCCACCTGGAGCTTGCGAAATTAACATCGAGAATTTGGTAAAAAACTTAAGAGAAAGTTAGGCGGTTCATAACGAATGGCAAGATTTTCAAAAAAAACAAGATCTAGGAAAAAAGCCTCTCTTCAGGAGAGCTTATTTATCTCTTGGGAAAAGGATTTCCCTGAAATTCTACAGTCATATAAAGGGGTTATAGTCGCTGCCTCTGGAGGCCTTGATTCTACAGTCCTTTTTCACTTAATTCACCATTTTGCCAAAGAAAAAATAAATTTTTCTTTGGCACTTTGTCATATCAATTTCAACTTGCGATCAAACGAAAGTTTTGCTGATGAAAACTTTATCCAAAAACTCGCGAGTGATTATAACGTTCCGTTACTACTGCACCAAGCCCCAAAAGCACCAACCCGCAATATCCAAGAATGGGCACGCAATTACCGCCAAGCGATTTTCAAGGACTATATAACCAAAGGTTGGTTGATCGCACTGGGTCATCATAAAGATGACATTGCTGAATCTACCTTAATGCGCCTGGCTCGAGGTAAGAGCCTGGCCCATATGGGAGGTATGAGCTTTCTCCATCAAGGGTTTTTTAGACCATTTCTAAAAACCACAAAGAAAACGTTGGAGGACCACGCCTACCAGCATCAAATCCATTGGCGACAAGATAGCTCAAACAATAAATCCATATATAAACGTAACATGATCAGAAACAACATCCTACCGGCTCTAAAAGAGATCTACCCTGCGGTATCTGAGCACCTAGCTCGGGCTAGTTTTGAAGCAAAAGAGCTGTCGCTTTATGTACAAGAGATGCTGCGCCCCGCTATGGAGAGATATGGCAACAAACTACCCTCGTCTTTTCTTTTGTCTCTACCTCAAACAGTTGCCATGACGGTTTTAGCGTCGTTTATTGGCCCACAAAAGCACAAACGCAAGGAACTAAACAACCGTTTCTTAATCGCTGTATTGACTGCTCTTAAAAGCCACTCTCCTAGCACCTGGTCTATCCAAGTACCTGCCAGCAAATTGCTCCTTCGCTTAAAAGACGACCACCTCTCTCTAGAAGGACAGCCAGAAATTGCGGCAAAAAGCAGACAGCACGAAATTAGCCTAAAGCAGAGGAATCTTGCTGCAATTTTGCAAGATAAAGATTATTTTCAGACATATAGGCTACCGGGACTACAAGCTTTGTTCGACGTGGATTTTACAAATAGAGCGAGTGGGAAGGTAATTCTTAGTTCCCCTGAGCGCCATAAAACTTATTCCTTCGGCAATAAAAGGTTGAAGAGTAAGGAGCTATATGAGCTCTATCAAATCCCTGCTGCCAAGCGGGCTGAGCTTCTTTTAGTTAGTGCTTGCGGGCTAAAGAATATGCAGCAAGAGTTGCTTGTAGGGGTTGTTCTGGGAAAAGACACGTTTGATCCTGTAGGCCTGTAATTTTTGCCAAGCGTCAGTTGTCGTTGAACTGAGTTATAACTAGATAGATAACACTTGCAAGTAAGTCAGGAGAACTCATGGCATCGCCGAGTATTAAGCAAAACCAACCAAAGATCATTTTTTTCCTATTATTCATAATCGTTTGCGTTGCTTTGCTTGCCAATATTTTATCCTCTAACCAAGACATTATTGAAGAGGTTCGCTTTTCTGAATTTAAAAAAGATATTGAGAATCCTGGCAATGAAAAAGACCGAATCGTGGAAGCAACTTTTCGCGAGAACACCCTGATCGGTGTTCGTCAAGACCGTAGTAAGGTCAAAACTTACGTACCTAATGCAGAAGATACCAGAAAATACTTCGAAACAAATCACGTGATTTTAAACTTCGAGGAGCCACAATCAGATAGCCTATTTAAAAGCATTCTCGTCAATATTGTGCCGATGATCGTCATATTAATATTTATTTTCATGATCTTACGATCAGTGCAAGCAGGCGGTGGCAAGGCTATGTCTTTTGGCAAAAGCCGAGCCAAGATGGTAAACGAAACGAAACCAAAAGTCACTTTTGCTGACATTGCTGGCATTGATGAAGCAAAATATGAGCTGCAAGAAATTATCGAATTTCTTAAAGAACCAAAAAAATTCACTCGTCTTGGCGGCCGCATCCCCAAAGGAGTGCTGCTTGTAGGCCAGCCTGGCACAGGTAAAACAATCTTAGCCAAGGGTGTTGCTGGAGAAGCCGGTGTACCTTTTTTTAGTATCTCTGGGTCTGATTTTGTTGAAATGTTTGTGGGGGTTGGAGCAAGTCGTGTTCGCGATTTATTTGACCAAGCAAAAAAGAACTCACCTTGCATCGTATTTATTGATGAAATCGACGCTGTTGGTCGCCACCGCGGCGCTGGCATGGGCGGCGGTCATGATGAAAGAGAGCAAACGCTTAACCAATTGCTTGTTGAAATGGATGGCTTTGAAGCCAACGAAGGCGTCATTGTCGTTGCTGCCACAAACAGAGCTGACGTGCTAGATCCAGCCCTACTGCGCCCAGGTCGTTTTGACAGGAGAGTGCATGTGCCAGCTCCAGATATAAAAGGTAGACGAGGTATTCTCAAGGTTCATACCAGAAAGACACCTCTTAAAGATGATGTTGATCTTGTAACTATTGCGCAAGCAACCCCTGGCTTTACTGGTGCTGATCTAGAAAACTTGACCAATGAAGCGGCTTTAATAGCAGCGCGTAAAAATGCCTCTTCTATTTCTATGGCTGATTTTGAAAAAGCCAAGGACAAAGTGCTCATGGGAGCAGAAAGGCGCAGCATGATTATGAGCGAAGTCGAGAAAACAAATACCGCTTATCACGAAGCTGGCCATGCTCTAGTCGGGCTTTTAACACCAGGTTGCGACCCTGTGCATAAAGTTTCGATTGTGCCGCGCGGCCAAGCCTTAGGTGTTACAATCATGCTTCCTGAAGAAGACAGATTATCTATCTCTGAAGCTTACGCTAAAAGCATCATTGCCTATGCTATGGGTGGAAGAGCTGCTGAAGAGCTCATCTTTGGTAAAACCACTTCAGGCGCCTCAGATGACATCAAAAAAGCGACAGACATCGCAAGGCGCATGATCTGCCAGTGGGGAATGAGCCAAAAAATTGGCCCCGTCGCTATTGGAAAACGTGATGAAGAGGTGTTTTTAGGTCGTGGTCCTAATTCTAGCGAATATTTCTCAGAAAAGATGGCCCAAGAAATCGACGAAGAAATTAAAATCTTAGTTCATGACGGCTATCGCTATGCTTTTGAGCTATTAAAAGCAAACCAAGACAAGCTAAAAAATATTGCCGAAGCTTTGCTTATCAAAGAAACTTTGGGAAGTAGCGAAATTGCTGGGGTGTTAAGAGGCGAAAACGTCATAACTGCAGAAGAACTTGAATCTTATGAAAAAAGAAAAAATATGACGACGCATTGGAGTAAAGATACTTTAACGGAAACGGAAAAAGCTCCCGAAGCAAATTTAGCCGAAGCCGTGTTTGAACCAAAAAACCAAGAAAACAGCCCTAAAAACCCGATTAGCCAAAGCACATGATCTGTCTAGATCGTCATGGAAAATTCCAGATCATGGGGATAGTAAATGTTACCCCTGACTCATTTTCCGATGGCGGTCTTTACTACGACACCGATAAAGCTCTAGATAAAGCTCTAGAGCTTGCTTTTGAGGGAGCAAATATTATCGATGTAGGTGCAGAATCGACTAGGCCAGGTGCTTTAGGCACTAGCGCTAAAGAGCAGTGGCAACGCCTTGGCCCACTTCTCAAAGGATTGCAGCAAAAAAAACTACGCCTACCCATTAGCGTCGATACTAGCCACCCACAAGTGATGCTCAAAGCTCTCGATGCTGGAGCATCTATTTTAAATAGTGTTCAAGGGGTAGCCCCACTAAAGGCTATGCCAGAGATTGCCAAACACCCAAACCTTCGCTCTTATATTGCCATGCATATGCACAAAAAACCAAAAACTATGCAATCTGCGCCAATGACAGCCCAAAAAGCTATCCAGGCTATCGATAAGTTCTTTGCTAAGTCGCATGCTTTTTTACGAGAAATAGGTCTTACTAACGAACAGATTATTTTAGATCCAGGCGTAGGCTTCGGTAAAAGCCTTGCTGCTAACTTAATGATTATGCTCAACGCGCCCATTTGGAGTCAAAAATACCAACTCCTTCTTGGGGTCTCTCGAAAATCTTGGATTGATAACGCTCTTTGTATTACAGACCCTAAAGAGCGAGACGCCCCTTCTAAAATTACCGAACTATTTCTTGGCCTATCTGGAGTTAAGTTTCTTCGTACTCATGATGTTAAAACTCTTGCTCGTTTGCAAGATACCGTGACAAGCCAGTGGTATCTTACCAGGCAGAAGGAGAGTGGCCAATGACGGAAATTTTAAGTCAATTTGGTTGGTGGTCGGCCTTAGATATCTGCTTGATGGCTGTAGTTATTTACTACGTGCTTTTGCTCATCAAGGGCACCAAAAGCGCCCAGATGCTCACTGGCCTTGCTATTTTGTTCTTAGTTTTTTGGGGCTCATCGATTGCGCCTTTGACCACAGTCAAATGGGTGATGGGTAAATTTTATCCGTCACTAATTTTAATCTTAATCATTATCTTTCAAGAGGATATCCGACTTGGCCTATCACGGATTGGCACCAGATCCATGATGGTCAATAATGAAACTTTATCTTCAAACCATATCCTTGATGAAATTACCAAAGCTGTTGAAACCTTGTCTAAAAAACGCTTTGGCGCTCTTATTGTGATGGAAAAGGATATTATATTAAGCCGTTACATCGATATTGGCATTCAAATCGACGCGAGGATCTCAAAGGAACTCTTGCTAGCTATCTTTCACCCATCCTCACCAATACATGATGGTGCTGTTATTATTCAACAAGGTTTCATAGCTGCTGCTGGCTGCTTTCTACCTTTGACCAAATCAACAGACTTAAACCGCGATTGGGGGACAAGGCATCGTGCAGCCATCGGTATTTCAGAAGAAACCGATGCTGTCGTTATTCTAGTTTCTGAGGAAACAAAAAACATCTCTTTGGTTTTTGATGGTCAGGTCCTAACTTTAAATGAACGAGAGGACCTACGTAAGCTTTTAAAGAAGCACCTTGTTGACCCACAACCACACGCTCAAGCAGATCTTCCCTCACTCCCCAAATGGCTTAAAGGGAAAAAAGAGGAGGGGATAAGTTGAAACATCCATCCTATTATCTTCTGCACAATTTCCAATATAAAGTGATAGCTCTCTTTTTGGGAGCTTTGATTTGGTACTTTGTGCAAGGAGAACAGATTCTTGAAATCAACGGTAAAATCAGGGTAAAACTCATTGCTCCAGAAGGATTTTTAATAAAAGGCAGCGCGACAAGGTTTAAGGATGTCACTATTTCAGGCGCCAGAAACCTTTTAGGAACATTTTCTAAGCAGCCTATTATTG
>CALBMD010000458.1 GCA_937896265.1 uncultured Pseudomonadota bacterium | reverse complement strand
TTGAAATATTTTCATTTAAGCCATTGCCTGTCTCAGCTATTGCATCTGCTGTTTTTATTGAAGAGCTATGAACTATATAATCTGACCCCCTTTTAATTCTATTTATAATATAGTAGTTATCAGTAATCATAATACTAGGACTAGGAGCATATCTAAAATAGGGACCCCAATAAGACCAATAACCAGTTTGAGAGCTAACATTTACATGACTTGTGGTATACTCATTAAAGTATTTAGCTTCAAAAATATAGAAAGCCAAACCAATCAGCATATCTCGTGAAATAGATGTACCTGACTGATGACGAGGATAACAATCTTTGGCTGGATGTCGATACCATTTCCCTGATATATCGCGTGCATCTTCAATTTTAACCTTAGCCCCCGCTACTACATATAGAGAATTAAAAAGCAGCCCATCGCATTTAGTGTCTTGGATCCAACCCCAGGAATCAAGCTCGGCAAGACTAAGATAAAGCTGCATTTTCTTTTTAACAGAATCTTTTTGCTTTTTAGATACAATAACTTTAGCAAGAGACCTACGGTAGTCATTGGGTTTAGAAGAAAAGATAATCTTGCTTTCTCTTTTCAAAATCATAAATGCATTAATATCATTTCCTAACAATTTTTTAGCCAAATAGGTGCGCATCTTATCTTCAATAGTTTTCTCTGGTAATTGTTCTATCTCTTTTACTATTTTAGCTACTTCATATTGAGCTTTTTTATATGTTGGATTGTCGTCTTTTTGCACCAAGTATGCAGATAGTGATTCTAATATTTTAACTTTGTCATTCAAGCTTTTAGCAGAATGATCTGGTATATTAGCTATATCTTTGGCATCAATAGCATGATCTCCTTCTTTATCAAACATAGCTATATTGACAGCAAAACTAAATAGCGTTGTAACAATATTACTGACCAATTCAGATGGTTCTTTTGTCTTAGCGTCCTTTAGACTGTTTAACAAAACAACAGTTTCAAGCATACTATTAGCATTCGGGTTGGCATTTACAAAAGAAAGCACTCGATTGATTAAATCTGATGCGGATGCATTTTCTGTGATTGCCATAAGACCAACAAAGCCTTTAATATCAAGGCCAACACTTCCAATAGCTGCTTGTGCAAAAAGAGCCAAAAGACGATCACCATTTTTATAAAGAGCAAAGTTACTAATTAAAATGTCTCGTTTCTTTAAGGCAGATACATTTGGATCTCGAATTTCTTCTTGTAAAGCAGGAGGCTTAAAAAGACTATAAAGCAAAGCAAGGGCCCTATCATAATCACCTTTATCCATAGCTAAGACAACTTTTTCTTCGACCGTAAACGGGATTTCTAAATCTTGAAAAACGTTCTTTCTTAGGCAAGAGGCAATAAATATTGCTAATATAAAAATGATATTTTTATATTTAAAATTGATAACGCAACCCTCCATAAGCTCGATAATCAGGTCTAAATCCAATCTTATCACCTAACTCTTCAGCACTAATACCAGCCAACATTTCAATATACTGCAAGCGCCATCCTAAACCAAAAGCAATATTACCTTGGTCTAATCCACCTTGAGTATAGAGAGACTTATAGCCAAACTTACTACCAAAATGTATCTTTTTAAGAAAATTTTTCTCATAATTTCCTGTGATATCCTGATAATCAAAATAGAAGCCAAGAAGTAAATCATAGAGCAAAAGAATCTCTCTACCTATTCCAAAATCAAAGGTGTTTAAGACAACTTCTTCTGCTCTACCACTCTTTTTAGAATAGAATTTTGTGCTTGCTGTATTATAGGATAAGAGACTAAAACGATAATCCTGCCAATAAACCGTAGCAGCAGTATCTACAGCTACCCCTAAGCTATAACTCGGCCTCATGATATCTTTGATATGTTTGACTTCTGAAATATCTGTCAAATCAGCTTTTAAAGAATTTTTTTGACGTCGGATAAACTTCGGAGAAACACCTAGACTAAGCCACTGGTTTATAGCAAAACTTTGCGAAAAAGAAACACCAGTAGATCTGATAAAATCAACAGAAGCAACAGCAACACCACCTCTTTCAAGATCTCTAGAGATAAGCGCCCTCGCAAATTCCTGATCAAATAGCGCAATATGTCCATAAGGTGTAACATAAGCAAGGTAGCTTGGCATAATAAATGAAAATGGTTCTCCGACATGAGAAGTCAAAAAAGCGACACGATTCTTCTGGCTTTTAGCCTTAAATAAAGACACCATTGATCTAGAAAACACGAAAAAAGGTAACTGCATCGCAACATAACGCTGACACTGTTTCTTTGGATCTAAAACCCGATGTTGCAGCTGTCCTTCCGGACGTTGATCTAATTTTTTAGCATGTAATTCGGCTTCTTCTTGCTCCACGCAATCTTCAGAAAGTGATGGATTAAAGAAACCAGCAGCAAAACCTTTCAAATAAGCGCTACCAGCCTTAGCTTGCCCCAAGGTATCTACATTAATGAGATACTTCTTGGTTTCATCAGCAAGCATCGACAAGTTATTTACTAGCAAAAATAAAATAAAAAACCGAGATATCATACTTTTTTTTCGGCAATTTTTCCGTGAAATAGATTCGTATAAATCGGTAATTTTTACCTAAGACTTCTTGCATACAATCGCCGAAAAAATAGATAGCATAGTTCGGAGGTTAAATGACACAGCAAGGAAGCTTTTTGGGAAAGAAACTTCACAAGTGGTTTACTCTAAAAAATCACACAATCTTTTATCTTTTTCTAATATCTAACTTGCTTGCTGCAGGCTTTGACCATCAAGCACAGCTTTGGTATGAAGATAAAGACCTTGATGGATATGGAAATTCAGAACAAAGTATCCTGAGTATCGAACAACCTCCAGGCTATGTTGCTGTCGGAGATGATTGCAATGATGATCCTCATGCCCGAGGATTTATTTTTCACCCTGACGCTAAAGAACCATGTAACTATGATGACTACAACTGTGATGGGTATATAAGAAGCTGCGAACATGCTCCTAATGGTTTACCTGCAGCGAAACAAACCGATATCTATACAATCTCTTCATTCGCGATAGGGCATCCTTTTCGTGTTAACTCTATCGGCACTGAAAATCTTAATGACACTAACGACTTTTACCAAAACATCGGCGTCAAACAATCTGCTCTAATTACAACCGATGGGCAAGGCAACGCTAAAAATATTCAAGCATTAAATCTAGGACCATTTGACTTTAGCAAGACACAACCTAAATTGTGGTTAAAAATAGATCAGATTGCCCATGCTACTGATATTTCTTTCTTTGTAGGTAACAAAAATTTTCGCAACTATGTTCGTTTTAATCTAAAGAGCAGCCAAGGCCAAAAATGGATTACGGAAGGAGATTGGGTGTCTTTTAGTATATCTTGGAACCCCAGCAATTTTTCAGCAATCCATCTTCAAGAAGGACTTACTCTTAGCGACTTTCGACGTAGCATAACAGATTTTCGTCTACAAATTCGAGACGATAAAATAGCACCAGTTACGCTGCATATTAACCGCCTAAGCGCCGTAATGGACACCAACGAAAAATTGACCAATGGTATGATTTCTATTACCTTTGATGATGGATGGGAATCACAATATTCGCAAGCAAAACCTATTTTAGACAGCTATAGTTATAAAGCAACTGCCTATACCATTGTTGGTTTTTTAGATACACCAAATTACATGCAAACAAGCCAGCTACTTGATTTAGAGCAAAAATCGCATTGGGAAATCGCTTTTCACGCCTTTGACCCTATCATGCATATCAATAGCTACACCAGCTATCCTTCCGCAGCTATCGAGCGTGATATTCTTTCTGGTCGTCAGTGGCTTTGGGAAAATGGTTTTAATTTCGGCAATAATGGCCGCCATGGGCTGGCGCATTTTGCATACCCTAAAGGCAACTTTCGTTTACAAGGAAAAACAGACGTTCTAGAGATTGCGCGCCGCTATTTTTCAACAGCTCGCTCAATCAACGAGCGACATCGTGAAAATATAATTGCTCCTGATGCCCACAAACTACGGGTACTTTACATCACCGCTCCTGAAAGTGTCGAATCTGTGAGTAAAGCTATTGCAGATGGTATTGCGTCTAGGGAATGGATTATCTTAGTATTCCATCAGTTGGTAACAAATCCAGTGACCAATGATCAATGGGAAATTAGTAAATTTAAGAGCTTAATTGACTATATTAATTCTGAACTAGCTCACGTACCTGTGCTAACAATCGGCGATGCTATCACGCAGACATTGCGCTAATTTCTTTATATCTCAAGTTAGCAAGAATCCCCCCGGTATCGAGCGTTAGATGGCCGTCATCACCAGCCGTTGTGGCCTGACCGGCCTAGTCGACGTCAGGTGATCTGTTTCTATAACTTAAGTCTAAATGGTCATCACCAGCCGGTCGTGGCTGCACCGGCCCGATCGGCGTCAGGTGATCTGTTTGCTTTACCCCGCGTTAATGAAATTCCATTTGGGATTGATTTTCTCAATTAACCGTTCTTTTGCTAGACGAATCCAAGATTTCAGCTGCTTTTCACGAGTGCTCGCTGCGCTTATTGTTGGGTAAGATTCAAAATAAATAAGATGCTCCACATTGTACTTTTTGGTGAAGCTAGGAATTAATTTCTGCCTATGCTGTTGTAGACGTTGTTGGAGATTAGATGTTACTCCAATATAGAGAACGGTTTTATTCTTGTTTGTTAGTATGTAGATGTAGGATTTCATTTTTTTATGAAACCACAAGCTAAGGAGATTGAATAGCGACATCTAATACACGGATAATGCAAACAGATCACCTGACGCCGGTCAGGCCGGTGCAGCCACGACCGGCTGGTGATGACCCTTTAGGCTTGTTATGCAAACAGATCCTGACGCCAGTCAGGCCGGTGCGGCCACGACGACTGGTGATGACCAAGCATACTCTAAAGACAACTTTCGCTTAGTGACTCTTAGCTCGACTACGCGCCCTAATATTCAACATTTCAATACAAGTGGAAAAGGCCATGGCAAAATATATATATGACTTTGAGAAATGTTGATCAAGGCCTTCGGCTACGAGTGTGATACCAATCAGCAGCAAAAAGCTAAGAGCTAAAATCTTTATTGTCGGATGATGCTCGACAAAATTGGAGATGGGGCCCGCTGTAAAAATCATGAAGAATGTTGCTACCAATACAGCAGCTATCATAATAATAAGGTTATCGACCATACCAACTGCAGTAATTACAGAATCAAGAGAGAAGATAATATCTAATAGCATAATCTGAATTATGACTGATAAAACGCTTGCCTTTCTCGAAGTTGCGACATCTTCTTCTGATGCTTCTACCTTATTGTGAATCTCATGAGTGCTTTTTCCAATCAAAAAGAGCCCACCGCCAATAAGGATTAAATCACGACCTGAAATTTCTTGTGAAAAGATTGTAAACAAGGGGTCAACTAGCCCAATAACCCATGATAAAGAAAACAACAATAAAATCCTGGAAATTACTGCAATTGAAAGACCAATCGTCCTTACTCGCGCTTGCTGATTTACAGGTAATTTACTGCACAAAATCGATATAAAAATAATATTATCGATACCAAGAACTAATTCTAAGGCAACTAAAGTAAAAAACGCAATCAATGATTCAGGAGTCATAAGGCTATGCATTATTTAGATCCTTATAATTAAGTATGAATCTCCAGCCGAGCATGAGCGAGACGAAAAATAACCCAGGCCCTTTAGGCCTGAGTTTTATAGAGTACAAGGCCAAGTGCAGACTCGGTTCTGCGCAAAAGCACAAGATTTTTCAGATTAGCAAAGATAAAGGTCTGTATCAATTTTAGACCCATCTCCCTTCACAGACATTCTGCCAATTCTGCTAAAACCATATGCCTTGAAAAAAGCTACAGATACATGGTTATTACTAGGAAATGTTGCGATACCAGCAAGGAGATGCCGCGAAGATTCATTCTTGCGAATATAGTCAAGTAGTATCACCCCCACTTGATGGCGCAGATACTTGGGATGGACTGCAATCTGATAGATAAAACAGGCCTCTTTAGCTTTAACCTCTTCTTCTTGATAGTCAAAAGACAAAGTATTCTCAGGACTTGCCGCCACAAGATCCTCTACAACCTGATGAGGTGTTGCTATCAAATAACCAGCTAAATCAGCTCCTTCAACAGCGAGATAAATACGCGATCCACGCTCTAATAAACTCTTCAGCTTTGAGGCATCTGTCATAGTGAGTAAAAAACCACTATGTTGCTCCTTATTCGGAACATATCGGTGAAGATCTTGGATTTGACGAAGCTCTTGTAGTCGTTTCTCAAACGCAGCTGCATTATCCGTATTAACAACCGTAATATGCATATCAAGTCCCTATGGTGAAAAACTTCTAAAAATAAGATAAAAAAAAACAAATCCCTTGGCTAGATCTTCTCACGCTTTTACTCAGACAAACCTTGTTTTATTAGAAAACGAGCCAAATTTCCTGCCTTACCTGAACCTTGGATGTGCTAGTATCAGGCCTTTTCATAGATAAAGGTCTGGTATGCGACTCTATCAATTTCTCATCGTCCTTAGCTTGTTTGGCATCCTTGCTATCTTACTTATGATCTTGCAAGAAATACGTCTTAATCATCAACCAAATGCTTCATCCTCAATCCAAAGTATCGTTGAAGAAAAAAACTTCCAAACAGCCGCGGTAGAGCCTGCACAAGCAGAAATAAAAATTGCCTCGGAGTATGAGAATGAGGATAAAAAAGAAGATGAAGATGATTTCTTACAAGCCGACCCTATAAAAAACATACGAACAAGCCTACCTCATGTGGAAATAATCAATAACACACAGCTAGCAACTGCTATCCATTCTTTAGGTGAGACGCCCTCCCTACTCCTAGCAGGATATCTACTCAGCAACTCTAGAAAAGAGCGCGCTAGATACCTCAATACGTTGAAAAGACGCTACCCTAAAAGCGATGCTTATGCTGATGCTGCGATCTTTGCCAACCAACCCGTAAACCCTGCGCAGCATACCAGCCATGCAGGCGTACAGCTCCGTGTTGTAGAAGATGCCATTGATAAGCAGCAGATAGAAACTGTGTTGCCAACCTTAATGGGCATTAGCCAGATGTCCTCGGGTATCTCAAGCGAAAACTTATTTAGCTCTGTTCATCAAATTTACGAAGCTGCTGGACTACCTGAAGAATCAGCTCAGCTATTAGCTTTTTCGTTCAGCGTGCAACAAAAAATGGCTCTCGTGAATACTAGAATTTTAGAATCCATACGATTTCAAGAAAAAGAAAACTTTTCTATGAACCCCATGCTAATCATACCAAGCATTTTTAATCCTACCCTATCAGTCTACAACCGCCATCTTCATGCACTAGTTCTTGAAAAATACGCTACCTTTTTACTAGGCTCAGGGACTTTACTTGGCCTCATTGCTGGAAGTAATTTGTTAAAAGACGTCTGGCAGGTAAGGGGACAAAAAATGAACCGACGCTTACAAGAAGAGAAACGCCTTAGCTGCTTACAATATGTACAAAAAATACCACGTAACTTAACAAAACTATCTCCTGAGGAGACAACTCATTATATTGAACGGTATCGCAAATTAAATGAACTACAGGCTATACTTTCTCTCCCTGGAGTTCGTAGCTCCGTGCCACGAAATTGCTGGGGAATCTTGACGAGATAGTCAAAATCAAGCTCATCAGGAAGAAGACTTAAGAGTTAACAAAAGATTTTTTCCAACCTAAAACAAACAGCCATATTATAGGTAACAAATAAGAAGAGGAATCACTTGACCTTGTTAGATGATTCTAATAGATTGCCTCCCGGCCAAAAGGCAATAATATGAAAGATAAGAGTATGCCGGGATTTCAGTTTTTCTTCATTTTTATGACACTCTTATTTGTTTCAGAGTTTTCTCTTCATGCCTCTTCAAAAAAAAACAACGACCTCATAATAGTAAACGAATGGGAAGAAAACCCCTGCAGTGAAGTAAACATGAGCGCCTGTCAACTAACACTATCTCTCGCCGCACTTCGTGATCTCAAACCTCAAAATGCTGAGGACGCTACAACAGAGATTAATTTCGCCTTATCGTTATTCTTCGAAGTTTTGTTAATAAAAAATACTTTTTTAAATGATTTACAAAAGCTAGAAAATTTCTTACTTTTCATCAAGAACCAAAAAATTAAAAAATTAATTTTTTTCGATACCGTTGGTGATGCTAATCGTATCCAAACTTGGAACAAAGATAACTTCAAAACCAGTCATAGCTTAAGAATGCGCTTGATGTATGCAGGGGTCATTCATACTGCTAAAGAGCTATATCCAGACAAAATAGAGATTATTGATATTTCACAAAAAACCCATGATCTTGTCCTTCTAAATGAAGATGATGTAATTGCTTCTAAAACGAATATTAAAAATTTTAATAGAAACCTGAATACTAAGACATTAAATCAAGTTAGAGCGCTAACTAGAGAATTTTTAATTAAGCAAAAAATAATAGAAATAATCCAAGAGCAAGACTCTGGACATCAATATTTCTTGCTTTTCAACAAAAATGATCCCTTAATTATTACTGATTTTGCAGATGACCAAACCCAAAAACCCTATGTTAAATTTAAATACAAATTCAATCTTCATTGGGAACAATCTTTGGAATATTGTCTGCATTGTAAGAATAAAGAAAATGAGCAAATTCTTATAAAAATTATTAGAGAATCTATCGAAAAAGCTAAAGAACGCCAAACAAAAGGAGTAAGTAAAAAACGCGGCGTCAGGGAACCAAATAATCTTGTATTCTACCCTCGGCTACCTTTTAGCCATCACATGCAGGATGCTTTATTACTCTTAAAAGAAACTCTATACCAAAACCCTGCTGGTGCTCAGCAGATGCAAGATTTATTTCAAACCCTAATCACAGCAAACTGGGCCAACCGAATTGGCTTGAATCTACGGTTACTAAAACCTATCTATGAATCAGAAAAAGCCATTTATGCTGCTCTATATCAGGAAGCTACTAACCTCAAAGAAGAAGAAAAACTTGTCATCTTCACAAGACGTGAAGTCTATAATAATAACATTTGGGCTAAGATTAAAGATTATTGGAAAAATCAAAATAACTGGCAAGATTTTAGGATTTTAAATTATGGGGCAGAACATGAAATCAAACGCCAATTTGGCGATAAAATTCAGATCAATTTTTTATCCCAAGAAAGTGGGAGTAAAATACAAAAAAATTGGCTGAAA
>CALBMD010000457.1 GCA_937896265.1 uncultured Pseudomonadota bacterium | reverse complement strand
GTCAAGATATCTGCAACGAAGCTCCTTGAACTTAACTTTGGTTACCCATTTAATCTTGTTGAAAGTCCAGAAGGCAAAAAGACAGTATACCTTTTTAGCGACGCTCGAACAGAGATCCCTTCTGTCTTGCCTAAAGATAAGTGGGCTGGTCTTTTGCTTCATGAGGATGGCAGGGTGAAGCTTGATGCTAGTGGTCCTTACGTTTGGACTTTGGATGAGCAGGCTGAAGCCACTCGCTATTATTTTAATGAGAAGCTGGAGTTGATTAGGGATGGTAATGGTCGTTTAGTAACGGGTCGCCTGACAGATGGGTTGTCGGTTGCTTTGTCAGCAGGGAGCACTTCAGGGAGCCTTTCGCGAGATTTGAAGTTTGTCCCAATGGTGCCATCGCTGAAAAAAATACGAACTCGTAGCATGCTTGAATCAAGGCCAAAGACTTTTGCTACTGCTGCCTTTGGTGTTGTTTTAGGCTCAGGGTTGATCGGCGGTGGTGCCGCCGCTGCCCTTCAAAGTGGTGAAGCTTCGGTAAAAGCATCAGCAGCCAGTCGCCTGCTCATAGCTTTGGGTAAAGAAGCAGCTGCTCGTATTTGAGATCCTTGCAAGAACGTCTTTACAGATTGATAAATGCTGCCTTTATATCCATCTGCTGATTTGAAATAATTTCCAGCTGCAAAAGCTGGCGATAAAGAGTTTGCCATCGTTCAAGAGTCATGCTGCCAAGAGCTTCTGCATCAGAGGGTTTAACTAAGGTTTCTTGTGCCTTTGCAACTGCGGTAAATGTTTCAGCGTCCATCCCTGTGTTAAGATTTACCATAAGCTGATTTGCACCTATTGGATCAGCAAGGTAGCTCTTCCAACCTTCTCTCACCGAAGCGACAACTTTACCAACAACTTCTGGCTCCCCACGGAGGCGATCACCATGGGTGATCAGTACTGTTGTATAAGGGTTATAGCCAGCATCTGCTATTAAAAAAGTTTGAGTTGGAACCTTTGCTCTTTCTGCTAGAAAAGGCTCTGATGTGATAAATCCTTGCTGCGCATAGCTCTCATTTTCAAGCAGGCCAGAGATGCCACCTGGATATGGAACAGTTTTGATACCTGTTAAATGCAAGCTATGAGAGAGGAATTTAGCAAAAGGCAGCCCCTCTTGGAGAGCAAGAGTCTTAATTTTACCTGAAGTAAAAACATCAGTCAGTGTTTTTAGCCCTAAACTCTTTCGAGCTAAAATTGCTGTTGGCGCTGTTTGATAAGCTGCAAAAAGCGCGACAATATCAGCACCGTTAGATCTAGCGATAAGGACTTCATCGGCAGCGGCGATGCCAAAATCTACTTGTCCAGCAGCAACCATTTGCACTACTGGCTGGCCAGAGCCACCAGGTCTTAATTCAATATTGATGTGTCGTTTGTCGAAGGCGCTGATACGAACAGCTTCATAGAAGCCTCCAAACTCTGGTTCTGGTACCCAGTTTAGAGCTAAAGTCAGACGATTCGGTGTAGCCTTGCAGCCAAGCAAAAATAAGAATAACGAAAAAGCAGCTACTAGTCGCATAGCAGAATCCTTTTTTAAGCTGGTTACCTCATACTAGGATGCCAATGTTTCAACAAACGACGGTTGATAGCAGCGATGATAATAAAAAAAACCAAGCCCGAAAGAGCAGCCAGTATCACCGCCGCAAAGACTTTGTCGATGCGCTGCTGGGTGCGGGCAATATCAATTACCCCGCCTAAGCCACCGCCACTAACAAACTCACCGACTATGGCACCAACCACTGCTAATCCAGCGCCAATACGTGTGCCGGTAAGGATTTGTGGTAGTGCGAAAGGTATCTTCAGCTTCCAAAAGCGTTGCCAGGGCGTCGCGCGGTATAGCCGAAACAAATCTTCAAAATTACGCTCTGTCGCTAAAAGCCCGCTAAGGGTATTAGCGACAACTGGGAAAAGCGATACGATAAAAGAAGAGGCTATCACAGTCGGCAGGCCATAGCCAAACCAAATTACGAGTAGGGGAGCAATGGCAATAATAGGCACAGTCTGAAAAAAAACTGTGTATGGATAAAAGGCTATCCTGAGATTTGAGGATGCGGACATGGCAATGCCCATAAGCAGCCCTGCTAATACACTGATGAAAAAGCCAATCAAAGCTCCAAAAAGGGTCATAGAGGCAGCGATCCATAGATCATTACTGCCAGTCATGAGAGCTAAAAGCACTTGACTAGGAGCTGGTAGCAGATATGACGGCACCATGCCACTGCGGACAGCAGCTTCGCCGAGAAGCAAAAAAACTAGAAGAGGGCTAAGAGGCAACCAAAAGGCCTTCATGGTTCTCTCCTGTCAAAATTTTGTATAAGTATAGCTTGTTGTCTAAGAAATTCAGGACTGCTCCGCAGCTCTGGTTGCCTTTGCTGTGGCAATGCAACTTGATAATCGAGCAAGATTCTAGCAGGCTGCTGGCTTAGCATCAGAATACGCGACGAGAGATAGAGAGCTTCCGAAATAGAATGGGTTACTAAAATAACAGTTAAGGAGTGTGTCAGCCAAAGCTCATATAGCATTTGGCCAAGATCTTGGCGAATGAGTTCATCAAGAGCGCTAAAAGGCTCATCAAGCAGGAGAATTTTGGGTTTGGTCACAAGAGCTTGAGCTAGGGCAGCTCGCATTTTCATACCCCCGGAGAGTTGATGCGGGAAGTATTCTGCTGCATCTGCTAAGCGAACTTCTGCGAGAGCAGACATAACTAGTTCATGACGCTCTTTTTGTTTCAGCCCTTGTAGCTCTAGAGGCAAGGCTACATTGTCAAGGATAGAACGCCAAGGTAAAAGTTGTGCTTCTTGAAAGACAAAAGCCATAGCATCAAGACTGGTTTCTACTTGGCCCTTTGATGAAGTATCTAAGCCAGCTATTAGACGTAAGAGAGTAGATTTACCACACCCAGAAGGCCCAAGAAGAGAAACAAACTCTCCTTCGTCGATTAGACAAGAAATGCCATCAATAACTGGTAGTGAATTGGTCTTTTGGCTAAAGATCTTTGTTATTTGGTTGAGGCTTATCGCGTTGATGTTGCACCTACCCGCTGAGATTTAGTAGTTGGCACGAAAATCAAGATGACAGTATCGTTGCAAAAATCGCTCCTAGCTGCACTGTACTGTCTTCACCGAAATTTTATTGCGTCTTGCTATTAGAATTTAGCACTAGCGATCGTTATCGCAAAATTCGTGCCAGTGACTATTTAGTAGCTATGGTAGCATTGTCATGCTCAAATGTCAGCTTCATTGCTTGACAACCGGAAGCAAGGATGGGTCTGGGGTTTAAATTTAGATGCGAGAGCCCTACTTAACCGCAGCTTACAAAGTCAAGTTGCACTCTTGCATCCTTCCTGGGGCTAGCATAAATTTCACATGTCTAATTTTTCACACTAGATAGCAGAGGTGTTTTATGGCAGTCCAAGTCAAAGAGTTTTTTGATCCTAGCACGTCAACCCTGACGTATCTTGTTTGGCAGGGTAGTGATGCTGTTCTTATCGATCCAGTTTTAGACTATGAACCCTTAGCTTCTAAGATTGCGACGACTTCGGCTGAAAAAATAGAAACTGTCATCACTTCGCTCGGTTTGAATCTGCATTACATTCTTGAGACGCATATTCATGCTGATCATTTTAGTGCTGCCTGTTATTTCAAAGAAAAGTACCCACAGGCTCAATTAGCTATTTCTTCTCGAGTCAAGGAGGTGCAGCAATATTTTGCTAAAGTATATGCTTTAGGGCATGATTTTTGCAGTGATGGGTCACAGTTTGATCGGCTTGTGCAAGATGGAGATCGCTTGATTGCGGGATCTTTGCTTGTTGAAATCTTAGCAACACCTGGCCATACACCGGCTTGTGTTGCTTATGTTGTAGCTGGTACGGAGGTTTTTACCGGTGACTGTTTATTTATGCCAGATAGCGGCACAGGCCGCTGTGATTTTCCAGGGGGAAGTGCGGTAGAACTATATCAATCAGTGAGGCGCCTCTATGCTTTAGGTGACGAAGTTCGTGCCTATGTCGGCCATGACTACCAACCTGGTGGCCGCCCCTTGCGTTTTGTTGCTACTATCGGGGAACACAAGAAAGAACAAATCCATATTAAAGAGACAACATCACAAGATGAATATGTAGAATTTCGTAGGGAACGAGATAAGACCCTTGCGCCTCCAAAGCTACTTTTAGCTGCAATGCAGGTTAATATTAATGCAGGTAAGGTTCCTGCATATCTTAAAATTCCTGTAGTAAAGGTTGCTGATGCATAGTTTCAACGATTGTTTGAGAAAGAGAGTAAAGAACAAATATAAGTAACGGGATGAGAGTCATCCGTGCTGCATCGATTCTAGAGCTTAGCACTATGTCTGTTACTGCTTCTTCATCATCGTCACTTAAGGAATGTTCTTCTTGTTGATATATGTTAAGTGTAGTCCCTAATACTGGCTGAGTAATTAAATGAAGAGTAAGGACAAGAGATCTCAAAATTTTTGTCAGTTGCATACTATTATTCTTTCGCAAAAAAGATCCTATCTCTATATGTTTTTTACCCTATTGGCAATTCATATGTAAGATTGTTCTTTGGGAACTCAGATCTCACTAAAGGCACAAATACTTTGCAAGTAGGGCTACCGCATCTAAATTTGAACCCTAGCCCGCTCCTTGCTTCAATTTATCAAGAAAATTTAGATGCGGTCGTGGATTTTTAAGGGAAAATATTGCTTTTGCTGGATACCTGTATTAGCTTGACGCTTATTCTCAACCCATACGGAAGCTCGCATGAACACACCAGAAAATTCGCCTTTAGGTCACGGTAAAACGGTTTATCCGAACAAGTACGATAAATCGCAATTATTTCCGATTGCTAGGCCAGCTGGCCGCCCGTTCTTTTATGGGTGGGATTTGTGGAACGCTTGGGAGATTTCGTGGCTTAATATCAAAGGCAAACCAATGGTGGCTATTGGGGTATTGCAAGTGCCTTGCCATTCTCCAAATTTAATTGAATCAAAGTCCATTAAACTTTACCTCAATTCCTTTAATAGTGAGCGATTTGACTCTATAACTACTGTTGAAGATTGTATTGCCCGTGATTTAACAGAGGCAGCTGGTGCTCCTGTTGAAGAAAAATTATCATTGCTCGATGCTTTTGATCCCACTATTTCACGATGGCAAGGGATCAACCTTGATAACTTAGATATTGAAATTCATGAAGATAATTTTGACCCGACGTTACTTAAACTAATGGCTGCTAGTCCCCTTGTCAGTGAGACTTTGATCTCTGATCTGTTGAAATCAAACTGTCCTGTGACAGGTCAGCCAGATTGGGCGTCACTGCGAATTTCATATACTGGACCTCAGCTTGATCGGGAAAGTGTACTCAGGTTTATTTTATCTTTTAGAAATCACAATGATTTTCATGAGCATTGTGTGGAAGAAATTTTTGCTGCAGTGCAAAAGCTATCGCAGCCATCGATGCTAACAGTAGAAGCTCGCTATACCAGACGAGGAGGCATTGATATCAATCCTTTACGAACGACAGTTGCAAATACACTTCCAGCGAATAGTCGTATGATTAGGCAATAGTTGTTTCTTAATCCAGCCAATAGTATGGCCATTACTGGCTAAAACACGCATTTTTGAAGATCATATTTATAAAATTGTTCTTAACAGACCTTCTTTGTTATGGATAAAAGAAAGCTTATCCATCCATTGGCAAAGAGCATAAATACTTGGCATAAGCTGAATATCAATGGACTTATATTGTCGTCATTTTCTAGCGGAGATGACGCTTTTGGGATAAAAAAAGTTAACAAGCACATAGGATTTCGCAGATGGAATCAACGCCAGCAACCGATTATCCCTTAGTCCAGGCTTCCCGTAAAGGTGCAGCTGCTGCAACTAAACTCCCTGATAAATCTGATAATACTCAACATTTTGCCGATTCGGAGATCGGCACTTTGCAACGCATTATCATCCATGCTCCAGATCCTGGTGTTGGCATTTTTCCACCGCGTGCAATGCGTGATCTTTTGTACGATGATATCGTTGACTATAATAAGATCTGTTCCGAGTATTCAGAATATCTTGAGCTTCTCTATTGGTTTCTTGACCCCAAAAAGATGCGTAGCATTGCCAAATATTTGGATGACAGTGTTGGTTTAAAACCTTATTTTGATCCTGCTAATGAGCTATATTTACGTTCTGATAAAGTCATTGATGTGCAAGACCTGCTCGTGCAAGTTTGTGCAGAACCCAGCCGTGCTCGTTTAGTTATTACCTCAGTAGCTGGCCTTGAAGGATTGAGTTTTCAAACTCAAGATCTTTTAGCAAAGCTACCTCCTCGCCAGTTAGCAAGCACTTTAATTAACGGGATCTTGCCGACCAAAGATGGCGTGAAAAAACTCTTTTCGCCAGCGACAAATTTTATTTTCACTCGTGATACAGCTGTTTTGATTCATGACCATGTATTTATCACTAGACCCAAAGAGAGAGCTAGAATTCGTGAAGGTTTGCTTTTGCAGCATGCTTTGCATCAGGGTATTCTTGGGGGCGATCACCAGCATATTGTGCAACTTGATCGCTGTGTAACAGATTCTTTTCCTGATTTTAAAACAAAAATGACCATAGAAGGTGGCGATATCATGATGATTGCCCCGGGTCATGTTATTATTGGCTTTACAAGCCGTACTAATCATTTAGCAATCGATCGCTTTATTCGCGTTCTTTTTGATCGCGATTTGGCAACAAAAGTAAGCGTTGTTTGTTTGCCTCATGCTCGTGATTTTATGCATATCGATACAGTATTTACTCAGATTAAGCGCGATCTTTGGGCTATTTTTGGTCCCTTTTCAAGGCAGGGTCATGTCAGAGCTAAGCGAGCCTATCTTACCCATGAACTCGATGCATCGGTGAATGAACGGCCTGTGCGGATTTTTCAGTATCAAAAGACACCGCGAGGTGTTGATTGTCGGTCTTTTGATTTTCTAGATGATTTATTGACAGCTGTAAGTAAGGAAGATATGGGTCATCAGGGTGATGTCAACTTTATCTATTGCGGCGGTGGGCGTTCTTTTGCTGAAGAGCGAGAGCAATGGATGGATGGCTGTAATTTTTTAGCTCTAGCTGAGGGCATTGTCTTAGGATATGACCGCAATCATTTAACGACCTCAGCCTTTGCGCAGAGAGGATTTCAAATTATTGATGGCCCAACCCTTAATCGGCAACTGCGCAGCGGTGAGTCTATCGATGATCTCTTGGCCAAAGATTCTATTATTCTTCTGCCTTCTGCGGAGTTATCTCGGGCAAGAGGAGGCTCTCATTGTATGAGTATGCCGTTAGTTCGTGAAGCTTTGACTTTTTAATTATAAGCAAAAGGGACAATATGGCTGTTCGCCAGATTACAAACACCGTGCTGTTGGTGAAACCAAAGCGTTTTTATAAAAATGATCAGACGGCAACAACAAACTTTTTTCAGCAAGGCGATCTTGACGCTGATGAGGCAACAAAACGTTGCCATGATGAATTTTTCGGCTTGCAGGAGATCTTGCGTAAGCAAGGGGTATCGGTTATTTTATTCGAACAAACCAACCCTGATGCTGTAGATGCTATTTTTCCAAATAATTGGTTTAGCACGCATGATGATGGCACCCTTGTGCTTTATCCCATGTATGCTAAAAACCGTCGTTTAGAAAGAAGTCCAGCATTAATTGATGACTTTAAGCGTCGTTTTGCTTGCACTAGGGTTGTTGATTTAACTCATTTTGAAAGTAAGGATAAATTTTGTGAAGGGACTGGTTCTTTAGTATTGGATCGATTATTTAAGATTGCATATTGTGCATTATCGCCACGCAGTGATATCGAGGTTATTGAGGCTTATTGTGATGCCTTAGGCTACCAAAGTCTTGTATTTCATGCGACACAAGAGCATGAAAGTTCACGCGTTCCTATTTATCACACTAATGTTATGATGAGCTTGGGTGAGGGTTTTGCGACGGTTTGCTTGGATTCTATAGAATCTTCAGCTGAGCGAAATAAGTTGCTTGCTAGCTTGGAGCGTACAGGTAAAAAAGTGATTGAGATTTCTTTAGCTCAGATGTCTGAATTTGCAGGTAATAGCCTACAGATTCTTGGATCCCAAGATAGATCGTTACTAGCTCTATCTGAGCGAGCTTATAAGTCTTTGTTACCAGAGCAAATCAAGTCTTATGAGTCTTTTGTTATGCCAATTTTTGCACCTTTAGGTACTATTGAAGAACTAGGTGGCGGCAGCGCCCGTTGTATGATAGCAGAGATTTTTTTATGAGCCATACACAGCCTAAGATCATTTATGTGACAGCTTGGAAGAAGGACAAGACAGCTTCCTTAGTAGAGCAAGCAGTGCTTGCCGGTTTTCGAGCAATTGACACAGCTTGTCAACCTAAGCACTACGATGAACGCGGGGTTGGTGAGGCTTTGGCTCGTCTTATTGCTCGTGGCCTTGATCGTAAGAGTTTGTTTGTTCAGACAAAATTTACTCCTATTGGCGGTCAAGATCCGGCGCGTGTGCCTTATGATCGTAGGGCATCGCTTGCTACCCAGGTAGCTCAATCTTTTCGTATGTCGCAGCAGAATTTAGGAATGGAATATGTAGATTCTTTAGTACTCCATTCTCCTTTAGCTCACCATGAAGAGCTGATGGAAGTGTGGGAAGCGATGGAAGCGATCGCTAAAGATGGTGGTGCAAAGAAATTAGGGATTAGCAATTGCTATGATTTGACGCTATTGCAGCGTTTGCATCTTGAGGCAAAAGTAAAACCTACTATTGTACAGAATAGACTCTATAACCAAACTGGCTATGATAACGAATTAAGGCAGTGGTGTTTGCAGCATCAGATTACTTATCAGTCTTTTTGGACGTTGACGGCTAACCCTCATATTTTGACGAGCCATGCTGTAGAATCTATCGCCAAGCTACATGGCAAAACTAGTGCTCAGGTCTTTTTTCGTTATCTTACTCAGCGTGGTGTTGACCCCATGTCTGGCACTAGCTCTTTAGAACATATGAAAGAAGATTTGGATAGCTTTACCTTTACTCTAACAGATTTGGAGCTTGAAGCTATTGATGAGCTGCTTGTTTGAAATTCGGAGGAGGGTCATCTATCCGCTTATCTTTTTTTAGTTCTTAGTTCTTAAAAAGAGGGGGCCTAGGGGGAAACATCCCCCAGCGCAGGGGTCTGGGGAGCGCGCAGCTCTCCAGAACACCGTCTTATGCCAGGCTG
>CALBMD010000456.1 GCA_937896265.1 uncultured Pseudomonadota bacterium | reverse complement strand
GCCAGTGCGTACTTTTCCCATAAAGAAGGCAATTTGCTAGCTGCGCTGGGGACTAAAGTATCGATCTCTTCGTAAAAAACTGGAAGTGCTACACAGTTCGACTTGAAATTTTTGGCGAAGCGGTGGAAATTTGCTTCTACTTGCCCCCAAGAATAGGCTTCGACTCCAAAGTTTAAAACTTCAACCTGGTCTTGAAAATATTGCTTTTCCAAGCGATTTGGCCACGTATCTTCGTTTTTGACACCGACACCCATTTCATAGGAACGTCCAAGTACAGCAATTCGTGGAATTCCTGATTTTGGGATAACCGAACGCTCGTGATCACGAAAACCATGGGAATTAGTTGTAAAAGATCGTCCTTTGTAAAAGCTATGCAAATCGGGTTTAAGTTTCCAACCCAACTTACTATCAGGAAATGATGTCACAAGTGAAGTAGCTTGCAAGGAAATCGGATCATATTTCTGCCAATCACAAATAGTCGTCCAACCAAAAGTTAAGATACGCAGTACTATTTCAAGGCCAACAAGAAGCGTTAGCACTACAAAAATAGCGCTGTTCTTAAAATGCGAAATAAATGAAGTCAGTTCCTTGATTTGCATAATTTCCTAAGTAAAATAGAACTAAAACTAATAAGAAGATTGATTGCTTCGGCTTTTTCCATCGGAACCAAAAGAAACGATCTTTGTTCAGCCATTGCATAGTTTCAACAAATATAAATGGAATAAGATAGGTGAAAGCAATCACAAGATCACCCTTAGTTCTAGAAGAAACAAAAAAAGTAAATGCACGAACTAAAAGCGTTGAAGCATCTTGTACATCGCGGGCAACAAAGAAAAATCCACTGAGAATCCAAGCTGACATAACGGCAGACCAGCCCAAGATTTTTTGCCATTTTCTTAAAAATTCGGAATGAAAGATAGGAAGAAAAGGCGAAAGAAAATTATCAAGCACAATTAGAAAACCCCAAAAGGCACCCCACACAACAAATTTTGGTTTGGCACCATGCCACAACCCAACTAATACCATCGTGATTAAAAGAGCAGCCCATCGTGAGACACCGTGGCGAACAAGAGGGCCATAAACATAGTCACGAAACCAAGCTCCAAGGGTGATATGCCAACGTTGCCAAAATTCTTTAGGACTAGTGGAAAAATAAGGGTAACGAAAATTTTCGCTCAAGCGAATGCCAAATAAAAGCGCCTGACCTCGCGCTAAGTCTGTATATGCGGAAAAATCAGCCAAAAATTGCAAGATAAAAACAATGCTTGCAAACCAAATGTCACCGGCTCCTTTCGCCCCAAGGCCGGTGATAGCCCAGGCAGCAAAAGGTCGAACGCGATCTGCAATCGCTACCTTTTTCAAAAGGCCCCAAAAAATGAGCCAAAGAGCTTCTTTGATTTCTAAAATGGACGGTTTGCGCTCATCCCAAGGCTTGGCAAGTATTGGTAGTATGGAACCAGCTCTTTCAATTGGACCAGCTAATAGCTGCGGGAAAAAAGAAATATATAGAGCATAGTTAACAAAATTGCGTTGTGCTGGAATTTTTTTTCTAAAAATATCTACGATATAAGCGATGCTTTGAAACGTGTAAAAAGAAATACCGACAGGCATTAAGATTTGATCTGAAAAGATGTTTACCATCCATGAAAGTTTAAACCCTGAAAGAATCAACACATTCAAACTAATGCTGACGACAGCCAATATTTTAGCTTTTGTCGGCTTTTCTTCATGAAGCATTTGGCTAATTTTTTGAGCCATAAAGAAATCAAATGCTGTAAAAAAAAGTAACAATAGAATATAAGACCAACAGCCAAAAGCATAGAAATACCAACTTGCAATCAATAAAATAGGAGAGCGAGATACAAATCGTGGTAGAAGCCAATAAAGCGAAAGCACGACCGCAAAGAAAATAAAAAACGTGCTGCTTGCGAAGACCATATAAATCCGATAAATTTGATTTGAGATCAATCCTAACATTTAGGTGAAAATTTGAACATGCCATTTTTTCTTTTACGCGGCATTGCTCTAGGTCTTACCTTGTGGGGATTAGCTGCTTTGTCAAATGAAAATTTTCGTGCTATGGTAGTGCTCTTAGGTTTGACGCATTATGTGGTCGCCTTCTTATACTCACGACACATTGCTCGTAGCTTTGGCCAGAGAGGAAGTAGCGCAGTCGGTGCTTTTTCTCTTCTTACTTTGATTACTCTTGCTATGGCTTTGAAACAATCACCGCCGATTCTCTTTTTTTTTGGGATTCATCATGTTCTCTCTGAAGTATACATTCCGCAAACAATCTATCAGGATCTGAGCACGGCTTTAACCAGTTCATTCACTAAATTCGTCCGCGGCATGTTCCATTTTCTTTGCTATTTGTTTGCAGTGCGCGGAAACATGACGCAGATATTCATCGCTCTTCCAGAGCCGCCAGAAAATATGTGGATCATCATACTTCTAGTAAGTGCTATAATCTATGTTTTTAGCATCTTACGCAGCAAAATGGCTTCGAACATAAAACTTGATTTTCTACTCTCTGAGTCTCTTTTTTTCTTCCTCGCTTTCCGGTATTATGGACAAGGCGTTGGGATTCACACGCTACTTTGTTATCATTTTGTTTTTTGGGCAATCTACCCACTTTTTAAGCTTAAAAAATCTGGATTTGGTGCTCTTAGAAGCTACACTATTCTTTCTATCGGGATAGCTTTCCTTATATTTTTAAGCTTTATTTCTATGGCCAAAGGAGATCTTGCCCATGTTGCGCGAGTACTTATCTTGCATGGAACGCAGCCCCTTCTTTTCTTTGGTTATCTCCATATTGGATTGTCTTTTGCTTTATCAAAAGACAATCCAATATTTATTCGAAGGTTTTTTTCTTCTGTGGAAAGAGTAGAAATGAGTAAGGCTAATAGCTGACGTGAATCAGCTATTAGTTGACTTGGTTGGTATCAACAAACAAGGCGTTTACGTTTGCCCCTGGAGTGCGGCCCATGTCGATCATTTTCCAGGTGCCAAGAAGCAAGCTATTGCCTTTGATCGCCATGTTCGCTCCCAGACCACTTCCAGCGACTGGGCTTGTCGCTTCAATAGTATCGCTTAGTGACCAAGAACCATTGGCATAACGATAAACTCTGGTTATTCCTGCACCGTTTTGCCCGCCGCTGGCGGCATCAGGCTCACCAACAAAAAGCATTTTGCCGTTGATCGCAACACCTTCTCCAAAATGCGCGCTACTTGTGCTTGGTGTTAGAGTCTGAGTTTTAGTCCAAGTTCCCGACTGAAGAGTATAAACAAAAGCTTTTCCATCCCAGCTATTGTTGAAAAATGGATCGCCAACAACCAAGGTGTCTTGCTCTGCAGCTATTGATTTACCGAAGAAAACATTGCTCGCTTCAGTGACTTCTGCAGGAGCCGTAGCCAAGTTGGCTTTTGAATAGACAAATACGCTGCCGTAACTACCATTCATCGATTTCTTTGGGGAACCAATAAAGATGTGGGTGTCAGTAAGAGCAATCGAGGTACCAAATAGCTGATCATATGGATTTTCTGAAATTGATCGCTCAAGCGTCCATGTATTTCCACTGCCTGTATAAATATCAGCGCCTGAGGAACCGCTATCTGCTGGATTACCGATGACAACATAGGAATCATCGATTGCAACTGCATAACCAGCTGCTGCAGTGCCAGTAAAGGTATGTTTAATTTCCCATTGATTGTTTGAATTGTTGTACTCATAATAGTAAGCAACATTGCGAGAACCACCTCCCCAGCCTGAGGAACCAATAACAGCACGGCTTTGGGTCATGCCGATGGCGGCTCCAAAACTTACTCCGCTATCAGGTGGTGAGAGTGTTTGTTGTAAGCTCCATGCACCGCTCGCAAATTTGAAAGCATATGCTTCACCGTCAAAGTTACCATCAATGACCCCACTTCCGATTAGAGCTTTATCGCCCGCAATCGCAACTGCGCAACCAAACATATCGCTACTGCCTGAACCAGGGGCGCTGGTAGAAGATTTTGGTGTTGTTTGGGTGTTAGAAAGGGTTGTTATCGAGGTTGCATTAGCAAGAGCGGCGCTAGAGGTTGTCAAACAAATAGTAAATGAATAAGTTGTTCCTGGGTTTAAATTTGTGACTTGATAAGGGGATGAGTTGGCAATGCTTGCTCCAAGAGCGCAATTAGCTGGAGCAGTTGGTCCTTGCTGATAAGCGATTACAACGGTAGACCCCGAAATATTTGTCCAAGCCAAATTGATTTGAGTACTGGATGCAGCCGTACCAGTCAATGTCGGTACAGAGGGTGCCCTTGATGCTGGCGTAGGCGTAGGCGTAGGTTTTGAGCTTGGGCTTGGGGTCGGACTTGAAGTTGATTGACTTGCAGAAGCCACTGCGGAAGTTGGGCTTTCTAAATTTCCCTTTACCGCTGTTACTAGATAGTAGTACTGCACGTCGGTTCGAAGGCCGCGATGGACATAAGGGGAGCTAACGCCTAAAATTCGATTGCTTGCGGTCGATACAGTTTCAAGTAAACTCCAATAGATATTATATGAGGTGGCACCTTCGACACTTTCCCATGTTATCCTGACTTGATTTTTTCCAATTGTTGCTGCTACTGATGTTGGAGCTGCTGGCGCACCGCCAGTACCGCCGACATTTACGATAACAACTGAAGTTGCAAGATCAAGCTCCTTTTCAGAGGAAACAGGATAAACCCAAAATCGACTATATTGCGAGGGAAGGACTGTTTTATTGGGGAGAGTCAATGACAAGGGATTTGCATTTTTTAAAACATTTCCTAAGAGTTTTCCACGTCCTGAACTAAGTGTTTCACCGCCAAAATAAATGTTATATGAAGCAACTCCTGTCACTGACGCGGGAGGTGTAATGACAATGTTGCCACCGATAGTGGCAGTGGCATCGTTATCAGTAAAAGCTACAGCTGCTGGCGCAAAAATAATACTGACATAGCTGGTTGGCTCAGGAATAGAAGCGGGGTCAATTGTTCCTGCGGTAAAGATTTTTGATTCAGCAGTATTACTTGAACCAAGGGTGTTTTTGACCTCGGTTGAAAAATTCTTCAAAATCTGTGTAAACGCACTAGCAAGAGTAGAGGAAGCAGTTTCACCTTTAGCGATTACTAAAGCTGGTTGTAGCACACTGTTTAGAGACGATTGCAAGCTTTGGTCTTGCATAATTTGCAGTTTAACGCCAGCCAAAACTGCGGCAGCGAAAACAGCCAAGGATGGTGTTGAAGACGGATCAATCGTGTTTTCAACAATCTTTAGACGATCGGCAACAGTTGAAATAAGCGATTCGTAGGTTGAAACATGATTGGCGGAACCTGCAAATCCTGCGTCTTTAGTAATCTGATAAGCTAGAGTTGTCGCCAAAGAAAGAGGTACCACGTTATCGCCTGCAGCCGTTCCTGGTTGTACACCGCCTTTTAATGCCTCAAGATTAGCGACTGTTGATGAGGTTGTTTCAGTTTCATCAGTTAAGCTGAGAGCTGAATTATTTTCAACCAATTTAAAATAGAAATCATAGCCGCTATCTCCAGCCTGTGCAGAGGCTGGAATACGCAAGACAGCGTCAAATGACAAATTGGTTGATGACAAAGTCACTGGTAGGTTAGTTACTGGGATGCTGCCAACAGGAGCAATTTGAACCTGGGTGTCATTTCCATCAAAGAGAAACGCATTTAGATAAAAAGCTTGGTCTCTAGTTGCTACAGCTGGCCCACCTTTTGATTCAAGCTTATACTCAATCTGAACCTGTACTTGAATATCTTTTGTATCAGGAAACTTGTACAATGTGTTTACTGAATCTTCAGATTTTCCGCAAGAGACAATGCCAAGAAGTGAGACGGCAAAGCATTTTAAAAATGCCTTGAGTGCTTTTTCTTTCCAAGCATGGATATGTTGATTCTCTTTTTTCATTGCTTAAATCCTCCATCGCAAAGACAATGAGGTGCTGTATAGCATCTCATTAAAATCACCAAAGATAGCGCGACCGCTTAGCTCAGGTGACAAAAGCAAATCTTTTTTAATTGGTGCTTCTAACCCAAAAGTTGCAAATGCACTTGGATCAGCGCTCTTATCGGTATTTTCTGAGCTGGTGCTTGGTTGCTTAATTGTGCCTTGCCAATTAGCGTAGCCTGCGCCTGCTCCAATAAAAGGCCGCCAAGAATCAGTACTTGCGCCATACGCGTAGTCAAAACGGAGATCAAAAAAGTTAATATATAAAGGCCCTGCTCTATCGGTTTGCTTTGCAGGCATCTTACTTACCCCGCTAACAAAAAGTGTGAGACGGCCTTCGGTCGCTTCTGACCACAAAGCTTTACCAATGCCCAAACCATAAGCCGAGCCGGTTTTTGCATTATTGCTTAACTTCCCGCCTGGCTGAAGCATGCCAACGTAAGGAACAAGATCAATTCCAACTTTTCCCCATTCCCGAGGTTTTTCTTGCTGTGCAACTGCGTTTTCTTTTTCTTGTGTCACTCGCACGACCACCGCTTTACGGTCTTCTTGATTTCCTCCTAAAATTTCATGCCCTCTAGTTGCCTGTATGGCGCCAAAACTCTGAGTCTTAAGCAAACATGGAAGAGTTTCCTCTCTTGCAATCATTTCATATATTTGCAAAGCACGAAGCTCAGCTAAGACATTGTTGAAATCTTTTGGTCCAACGGCATCGGCATATCCACTGATAGTTATTTCTTGGCAGCCTCGCTCTACTGCTGAACGTACAAATTTGTGCACTATTTCTGAGGAGAGATTAAGAGGACTAGCTAGGCCGGTGGGGAATTGTATGACAAGCTCTTTTACATCTTCACCAGGTATATTTGATGTTGGGCTTTTTTCAGGCGATAAATGACGAGATGTAAGGTCAATATCGATCGTATTATTAGAAGAATTTTTATTTCCTGCGACAGATATTATGTGAATTTTCTCTGCTGCAATACCTTCATTAATTAAAGCCTGAAATATTTTCAATGCTCGCGTCTGTGTTAAAATATATGGCAACGACTTTACTGCTAAACCACTAGTTGGGGCATGAATTGCTATCTGTTGTGTCTGGGACTTGGCGTGGCGAGCAAAAACTTGAATTTCCTCTTTTGCATTCTGAGAAATTTTATATTCACCAGAACGAAACAGGATTTTCCTACTCATGCTTTTCTCTGTGGCTTCAATAACATCTAAATAGTAGGTCATAAATAAACACAAAATCAAAATTTTGAAAAATTTTGGCATAAATACTCCAGGTGCCAAGAACACTCTTAACTCCTCTATCTATGAGGACAATCGGAAAAAATTTTCGATAGCTTTATCTATTTATAATGATAAAAAGCAAATATAAGGTAATTTGCCTTAAAGATTAAGGAAATAGCATGGACTTTTGATGCCTACAGTTATATTTTTCACCCAAACACCAATTGAGTTGCAGCAACTTCCTTTACGAGCCAGCTTAATTTGTATGATAGAAATCGGAAAACCTCCCAGATTTCGAGATTTTTTCAGCTATTTGATAAATAACAAATTTTACTTATGCTTTTGTTTTTATCAAAACTATAGGTAAAGATCTTGTCTCAAGCTAACCGCAAAACAGCCGACTATATTTCAAAACCTATTTAGTATGATCGATGAATCTTCGTGTTGGCTAGTAAACTAGATTCCATGAAAGGATCCTCTGCAATGCTCAAACATCTAACTATGGCAGCGCTCGTGGCCGCCAGCTGCTCTTGCAACAAAAGCGATAGCAAAACGACAGCGACAGCGAAAGCGACAGCGACAGAGTCTGAAACTATCGCAAGTGTTGCGCAAAATTTGACGATGGCCTATCCGGGCTCATTGTCGATTTCTGTATTTCCAACATCTGATGAATCTGATCTTAAGATTACAGCTGAAGACGCTGACGTAGCGCCAGAATCTTTGAAGGCAAAAGAAGAAGAAGCGAAACCTTTCTTAGAAGGTACAGCAGAGCATTGCTTGCCTCCATCGCTTTTTCGTCCTAGCAAAAAAATTGAAGAGACTTGCTATGAATTCGATCAAGACATGATTTCTGGTGTCAAAGATGGTCATGAAAATGGGACAAAAAACGGTAAGTCGACTATTAGTGGCAGTTCGGAAGCTTGTTTGGTTTCTTTCTCGCGTGCTCAAGTCAAAGCGATCGAAGAAATTATCGATCAGGGTCTTGGTTTACAGCAAGCTATGATCTGTCAGGCTGCAAAAGATGGTGTTGATGCAGCTGCTGCAGCAACAAAAGATGGTATCGATCTCGCTGATAATCTAGAAGGAGCAGCTGTAAAAGCTGTTGACGATCGTGCTCCTACTATCAAGGTATCAGAAGCGACCATGTTGAAAGATGAAGACGGTGTTTACCGTGTTTCGATAAAAGTAACGATCACTAAAGACGAAAAAGATACGACGCAAACTTATAAACTAGCTCATGTTCCTGATGCAACTGATAACTCTATTTATCACGGTGTGATGTCCATTACTCGTGAAGAGCCATCAAATCCAGGGAATCCAGTTGTTGGCAAACGCTATATCAGCGTTTCTTATACACGCGCTCTGGATACAGCGGGCAAAGCTCGGTTAAAAACAGAACTTCGCTCCGCTCGTATGGCAGATTCTTTGGAAGCCAAAGCCTTCAATGATGATGGTACCCTCGACTTCAATGCTGGTACAGAAGCAGACGGTAGCTACACGGGTTTTACTGACTCTAATAAGGCAGTTTCAGCTCAGATTTTTGTAGCCTTCGACTTGGATGCTGACGATAATACTGGCAAATTCGAATATTGGCAAAACCCTGGTAGCAACTATACAGAAGCTGCTCGTGGCATGATTTTTAGCCTTGATAGAAATGCAGAGACAAACCGTCTTGAAGGGTGTGGTGTTAGCGGTGCGTCTCTTGGTTCACCAGCTAATATGAGCAACGCAATGAGTATCCGTAAAGCAATCAAAACAAGTGCAACCTTGGCACCGACTGGTTCTTATCATCCATTCTTCAGCCTTGATGACGGGGGTAGCTGCACAGGGTTGGAGTGCACTAAGACTGTTACTAACCCTCATGCTCTGACAGCAACTTGGTCTTTACCAGATTTCAGTGTGAGCGAGAATCTTACAGCAGCTGCAACATGGGCAAAGAATCAAGTGACTCCTTTTGTCACCCGCCAGTGCGTTGCGCAAAATGCTGATGGTGTTTATGTGATTGATACAGCACAGATTGAAGATACTGCTGGTTATTCGCTCTTCAATCCAACGAATACTGCCGAGTTT
>CALBMD010000455.1 GCA_937896265.1 uncultured Pseudomonadota bacterium | reverse complement strand
TACGAGATAACGTGATGTGACTGGAGTTCAGACGTGTGCTCTTCCGATCTAAAATTAATTTTGTAAGAGAGATAGAAAACTTTGCAGTTGTTAAGTAGTCATTTCAGCTGATTCTTTGCATTGGAAAAGGTAGCATTTGGCTTAAAATTTGATTTGGTCCTTGCTCAAGAAAAGTGAGCCCTGATTCAAGACCGAGTTCCCATAGAGCACTTGCCACATCAAAGGCATCGATAAGCGCCTCTTGGCCATATTCATCCATAAGTAAGTCACATAGAAAACCAAAGGGAAGGTCCATGGTAGTTGCGTCAGCAAAGATCTGAAATGGCTCTAAAGCTAGTGACAAATTCATGTTCTGATTGATATAAGGAGAGATAAGAGCAAGATAGTCTTTTACACGAATCTTTTCCAACATAAATATCCTCTCAGCTCGTCTTTACTCTGGAATATATTTCTCATCGGGTGGGAAAATTAAAACCAAAAGTTTTTGCCTACAAAAAAAAATTGTTATAGACTAGATATTCTAATATCCTTTATTTATAGGCTTTTTGAGGGCAAATGAAACATAAGAAGCAAAAGGTCAATATTGCAGTCCATGGCGGAGCAGGGAATATTGATTTGGCAAGTTTAAGTAAAAAAACCCAAAAGGGCTTTAAAGACAACTTGATTAAGGCTCTAAAACAAGGGCTTAGTCTCTTGCAAAACGGTAGCAGCGCTGAGGATGCTGTAGTAAAAGCTGTAATGGTTTTAGAGGATTGTGTCCTTTTTAATGCAGGCAGAGGGTCTGTTCTCAATGCCAAAAAGAAGATATCTATGGACGCTGCTCTTGTTATTGGAGATAAGCGTTATGGTGCTGTTATTGGCGCTTCAACAGTGCGAAATCCAATTCTGTTGTGTCAAAGTATTCTTCACAAAGCACCGCCAAATATCCTAGCTGGTAAAGGAGCTGATGCTTTTGCCAAGAAGCATGGCATTCCTTGCGAGCCTATGGCGTACTTTGTCACAGATGAGCGTAAAGCTCAACAAATTGCCGATGCTAAAGAAGGTCAAGTCGCTTTAGACCATTCTCCAAATAGCCCTAAGAAAAAATTTGGGACAGTGGGTGCGGTTGCTTGTGATCTGCAAGGTGAAGTAGCGGCGGCAACTTCTACAGGTGGTCTTAGCAATGCCTATCCTGGTAGGGTTGGTGATAGCTGTATTGTTGGTGCAGGGGCTTTTGCCGACAATCGCAGCTGCGCTTTATCTGCTACTGGTATTGGGGAGTATTTTATTAAGCATACTGCTGCCAGCGCTGTGCACTTTCATATGCAATATACAAAAGAGACTTTGCCTTGCGCTCTAGAACATGTGATAAACAAAGAAATGCCTCAGGGTATAGGCGGGTTTATCGGTATGACCCCTGATGGTACATTTGCCTCAAGCTTTAGCACCAAAGCCCTCTTTCGAGCCTATCTAGATGAAAGAGGAGACGTCGTTTTTGCCTATTCATAGTGCCATGCATAATTCTTGGTTTTTTGTATGAGAAACAGCATATTTCCAGCCTTTTATATAAATCGCTAGCTGATTTTATTTTCCTTTTTTTATGTTGAAAGTAGACTTAAAAAAAAAGCTGAACATTTTCAACATGAGAAAACTATGACTCCATGCTTACGGGTATTGTTGTTAGTTGTGTATTTTTGGCCAGCTATAGGTCTAGCTTTATCCAAGCAGAGCCAATTTAACAACTGGTATTATAAAAATATTATTCCCAATCCAAAATTTCGCGATTCATTTTTTAAGTCTGATGATCCTGTTGAGAAAAACATTGAGCGAATTCAGAAATATTTTCATCGTTACTCTTCTATGGAGTTTGCGCTTCCTAGCCTGAGATTTGGTGTGTTAATCAATAATGCAAATTACCATATCTATCGATCTAAGGCTTTGGGAAAATCTGGTTTTGATGCTTTGCAAGACCATTTGATTCGCAATGATTTGCCCTTACCACAAGTTGTAATTTTTACTAATAAGGATGGTTATAAAAAACGACCATTTGTGCATCAGATAAACCGCTTTACTCATGCATATAATAACCTGAGTGATTTTGTGTTGCAGGAAGCTCTTCTATATCGAGATTTGGGCATACAGTTTTTCCATCCTCTCAATGCAGAAGTCTTTCTTCCTGGCCATGACCCTTTTCTTATTCAGGATGAATTGTCTTGGGAGAGCCAGCTTAGTGATGCATCTTTATTCTTCTTTGTTGATCTTCTCGAGAGGTTAAAGTTTAAACCCTTTTATTCCAAAACCGATAATTTCTTTAACGTTCTTAATCTAATTCTAGAAAATAAAAGCGTACTGTTTCATTGCACTGGTGGTATCCATCGAACAGGGATGATTAGCATGGCTTTGCGTTTGATTCAGGGGGGATCTTGGATTTGGGAGTTTCCATTTCCAATAGTTGTTTTTCCTGGAGGCAAGCGTGTCGAGTTATACAATCATGCTCAAGTCGAGTATTATTTGCATAATTCTCATAGGTATCGTCCAGAGAACATCTTGGCTGTTCAAAAAGCTTTTATTGAAGACCCACGTTTTCCACAGTTAGTGGCAAAATATCGAGATAAGTTAAATAGTTTGAAGGTAGAGAGCCTTGCAAAGATGGAACATAAACACTAATAGAATTAACCGCTGGAAGTTACATCGCGGTAAGAACAGAGGCTAGAATTTCACTAGGCTTTGCTGGCTTTGGTATAAAAAGATCACATCCAGCGGCAACAACTTCATCCATGATAGTTGGAGAGCTGTGGTTAGAGTGCACAGCTATCTTAGTGTGAAGATAGCGAGCTTTTAGCTGTTTGAGCAGAAGAATACCATTTTGATAACCAGATCCGATGTCTAGGTCTAAAAATACTAGATCGATTTTAGTAGAATGAAGAGTGAGCAAGACCTCTTCCCGGGTGCGTGCTTCTTTAACTTGCACAGTCGGAAACAGCATTGAAATTTGGTATTTTAATGCGTTGATATAAGGTAATTCATCATCAACAATCAGGATTTGTATCGGAGCGGATCGTTCATTAAGAGCAAGGTTAACTTCTTGTAGCTGGAATTCGTTGACTTCACAGCTTTTGGCGTCAAAATTTTGATCTGGTAGTTTACGGCCTTGTGGGTCAGCTGTGGTAGCAAGCTTGATCTTAAGCTTATTAAGTGTCTCATCGATGTTAGGTAAATTAGTCTTGATGAAAGCAAGGGTATCTGGAGTAAGGCCGCGATAGCTAATGATACCTACAAGCGCTTGCATCATGCTCAAAGGTGAGCGGATATCATGAAACACTAGATTTTTAAACTTTTCAAGTACTTCAAGCTGCTGTTTTTTTGCTGCATAAAAGGTTAGTATAAGCAAAGAGATTTGCACAAGAGAAAGGATACTAGCAATAGTAGCCCCTGCTAGAAGCTGGAGAATCGAACAGCAAATAAGTGTTAATAACACTCGATTGAGGGTAATGCTACCTGCTATATAAGACCAGTTCTTCACTTGTTTTCCTTGGTCTTAACGATCAACGCCAGGAACTAAATTAGACATGCGTCGTCTTAAAATGCCTATGAGCAAACAAACTCCAAAGCAAACCGCTGCAATGGAAGTAAAAGTTTGAAAATCGCCTAATCCATCTGCCAAGCTGCCAACAAAGCCTGCGAGTTTGTTTCCTACTCCAACGCAGAAGAAAAAGGCGCCCATAGCAACGGCTGTGTACCGGGGAGGTGCTAATTTTGTCACATAAGATAAAGCGACGGGGACAATAGAGATCTCGCCAATAGTGATAAGCAAGGTTGAAAGGACAAGCCAGATTAATGAAGCTTTCTGGTCAGGTGAACTAGCTGCTTCGATAGTTGCCATGCTCAAGCAAGCAAAGCCAACGCCAGCTAGAAAAAGACCGCTAGCCATTTTAAAAAGAGTATCGCAGTATTCTCTTTTAGAGCTAAATCTGAGCCAGAGAGCAGCAACAACAGCGCCAAGAGTCATTACAAAGAAGGGGTTAAGGGCTTGAAAGACGCTAGCTGGAATTTCAAAACCCATAACAAAGCGATTGATTTTTTCGCTGGTGTAAATATTCGTTAAGCCACCAGCCTGCTCATAGGCGCCAAAAAAGACGATATTGATAAAACAAGCAAAGCCAATGAGTAGTAGTCTGTTTTTTTCATCAGAAGTAAGGCCGCTAAGTGATAGTTTTTCTTTTTGAACAGTGCGCTTGACGTGGTTGCCAATGTGATGAATATGTTTTTGGCCGGCAAGAAATATGAGCAGGCCAACGACCATACCGATCCCAGCTAAGCTAAAACCATAGTGCCAGCCATAGACTTCACCAATGTAGCCTACTAAAAGAGAGGCACTCATAGCGCCAATATTGATGCCAATGTAGAAGATAGTGAATCCAGAATCACGGCGAAGATCTTTTTCACCGTAGAGCTGCCCTACCATTGAAGAAATATTGGGTTTTAAAAGACTGGTGCCAATAACGATAAGAACCAAACCGGCGTAAAAGGCAGCTAGGCTAGTGATGGCTAAGGTGGAGTGGCCAATAGCTAAGAGAACACCGCCAAGAAAAACACTCTTTTTTAATCCTAAGAAACGGTCAGCAATATAGCCACCTAAAAGACCAAGGATGTAAACAGAGGCGGTATACCAGCCGTAAAGAGAAAGCGCATGAGCTTTATCCCAGCCAAGGCCTGGGTTAGCGTGGTCGAGCGCAGAAATCATGTAGAGTACCAAGATAGCGCGCATGCCATAGAAGCTAAATCGCTCCCAAAGTTCTGTAAAGAAAAGGATAAACAAACCTCGGGGGTGATTGAAAATATCAGTGTTTGATTGGGTGTTTGTAGACATTTGATTTGTGCCCCTCCATTTTTAAGACCAATCCTTACTTTTAGTCCACCAATGTGGAAAAAGTCTAGAGTTAAGTTTGGGGCCTGGTCTGGTCTTCAGCATGAATTTTTGCAGAAAAAGCCTTGGGAGGAAACAACCGTTGGGTTTTTTCTCAAACCCCATTTTTTGAGCTTAGATCTGGCTTAGAGATGAGACTAGCAAGAGCTTCTATCCATGAAGGCTGAGCATTTAAGCAGCCAATAGCCTTAAATTTTGTATCAGGATAAGATAGCCACTGGTCTTTTAGACGAATACCTACTTCATCAAGGGTTTCTAGACAGTCAGCGACGAACGAAGGATTGCATACAGCAAGGTTGCGAATGCCTTTGGCATAAAGTTCAGGAAGATGAAGATCGGTATAAGGTTTAATCCAAGGGGTTCGGCCTAATCGGGATTGAAAAGACACTGACCAGCGAAAATCGTCAATCTGTAGAGATTTGGCAAGTAGGCGACTTGTCACATAACTTTGTCCTCGATAGCAGCGAGGCGCTATGTCTTTTACCGGGCATGGCCTATCATGACATCCAGCTTTCACCTCTGCACACCCACTTTTTTCAAGATGCCGTTCAGGAAGGCCGTGGTAGCTAAAAAGTAGATGCTGCCAGGAAAAATCTGAAAGCTCCGCGGCAATATTTTCGCTATAAGCTTGAATAAAACCTGCATCATCAAAGAAGGCTGGTACTGAACTTACTGGTATCTGGTCCCAGCCTTCATCAAGAATTTCATAGCATCGTGCTAAAGCTGTTGCTGTTGAAGATGAGGCATATTGCGGGTAAAGAGGAACAAGCCGTAGCTCTTTTACTTCATGAAATTGCGCTAAAACCTCTGGCAATGAAGGACTGCCATAACGCATAGCGTAGCCGACCTGGTAGTTAGATCCTAGCCTGTTTTGCAACCCTTCTGCTAGCTTCTGTGAGTTCACAGTGAGAGGAGAACCCGCTTCTGTCCAAATTTGACGGTAGCTCTTTTGGATCTTCCGTGGCCTAAATGGAAGAATCAGACATTTGACCAACAAAAAGCGAGCCCAAGGGTGTAGATCAATCACACGTGGATCGCTTAAGAATTCATTCAAGTAGCGGCGAATACCGCCAATTGTTGTATCGTCTGGTGTGCCGATGTTAATTAATAGAATACCTGTTTTCTGTGGCATATTGGTTTCCCTCCAAGAACATGATAGATTGTCTAACTGTATTTCATCAGTCAATCGCAAAAACCAGGTAGAAACATGAATCAAACGGAAGCCGCCCATTCGGTCAAGAATTTTATTGAGCAAATCATTGATGCCGACTTAGAGAAAAATACCTATGGCGGTAAAGTTGCCACCCGATTCCCCCCTGAGCCTAACGGCTATCTCCATATAGGTCATGCTAAGTCGATTTGCCTTAACTTCGGCCTAGCCCTAAAATATGGCGGCACTTGTAACCTTCGTTTTGATGATACTAATCCGACAAAAGAATCTGTCGAATATATGGAGTCGATCAAAAAAGACGTGGCTTGGCTTGGCTTTAGTTGGGCAGGGCCTGTGCGTTATGCCTCCAATTATTTTGACCAGCTCTATGACTTTGCTGTGACGCTTGTTAAAAAAGGCTTAGCATATGTCTGTGATTTATCCGCAGATCAGGTGCGTGAATACCGAGGTACGCTTACTGAACCAGGGCGAGAAAGTCCTTATCGTGGTCGCAGTATAGATGAGAATTTGCTCCTTTTGGAGCAGATGCGGGCTGGTGCTTTTGAAGATGGCAGTCGGACACTGCGTGCTAAGATTGATATGAGTTCTGGCAATATCAACATGCGTGACCCTGCACTTTATCGTATTCGCAAAGTAGATCATTACCATACTGGTTCTAAATGGTGTCTCTACCCCATGTATGATTTTGCTCATGGTCTTTCTGATGCTATCGAGGGTATTACCCATTCTATTTGTACTCTGGAATTTGCCGATCATCGGCCCCTTTATGATTGGTTTAATAAGCATCTATTTGCAGAACCATTACCGCATCAGTATGAGTTTGCTAAACTAAATATCGATTACACGATCACCAGCAAGCGAAAGCTTCTTGGGCTCGTGCAAGAAAAGCATGTTTTAGGTTGGGATGATCCACGGATGCTGACCATTTCCGGTTTGCGCCGTCGTGGGTATACGCCGGAAGCTATCCGATTATTTTGCGAGCGCATTGGTGTCAGCAAGAAGCAGACTGTCATTAGTATGTCTATTTTGGAAGACGCACTGCGCGATGATTTAAATGAAAGAGCTCCAAGGGTTATGGGGGTTTTAAGTCCTATAAAAGTAGTAATTGAAACGATGAAACCGGATGAGGTTATGGATTTTGAGATCCTTAATCATCCGCAAAATGAGAGTTATGGCAAACGTACAATCAGTTTCTCTCGTGAGCTTTATATTGAAGCAGATGACTACATGGATCAGCCACCTGCTGGTTATTTCCGTTTGTCTCCGGGAGCTGAAGTGCGCTTGCGCCATGCTTTTGTAATCAAATGTGAGCGTGTGGAAAAGGATGCTGATGGTAAAGTTATAACGATTTACTGCAGTCACGATGCCGAGACCCTAGGTAAGAAGCCTGAGGGTCGCAAGGTAAAGGGTATTATTCACTGGGTGGATGCTCGTACTGCTTTAGACTGTGAAGTGCGAGTTTATGACCGCCTCTTTAATAAGGAAGATCCAACAGCAGGTGAGAAAAATGGCGATGATTTTCGCAACCATCTAAACCCTCATTCACTTGTCACTATGCAGCATGCTAAAGTTGAAGCATCGCTAGCAAATGTTAAAATGGGAAGCGCATACCAATTTGAGCGTTTGGGTTATTTCTCTCCAGATTTGGATTCGACACCGGCAAAGTTAGTGTTTAACCGATCAGTAACGCTACGCGACTCCTGGAAAGCATAGCAAGCGCGCATCTAAATTCTTGGTTCCTCCCAAGAAGGCTTTTTTTGGAAACTAGTTACATGGTTTTTCCAGACCTCGCCTTGCTTACTAGTCGTCAAGGCAATTTAGATGCATATACCCTGGCTGCAGCCCAGCTTCTTCCTAGGAATTTTATAGCGTTGGTTCTATCTTCTCTTGCCAGTAACGATAAAGCAACTTCACCACACGACTAAAGTTTGGATCTTTGGCTACAGCTTTTTCAGCGTTATCTCTTATATTGTCTAAGCAGCAGTCCATAAAAGACAAAGGGCAAGACAAAGGGCCAACTGGAAAATCAAAGTGATGCTCTTCGATGCCAATCTTTTCATCATCAGCAAGTTGTGCCACTTCTGCTTGACTTGGATCGAGCAAGCCGGTCGTAATTATTGATGGAGTGCCATCAAGACAACAATTTAGCAAGCCCCCAGAATTGTTTTCACTGATACATTGGCAGTTAGTATGGCAGTATTTACCGGCACCTACAGAAATTAACAGAATCTTACCAGGATTTTTTTTTGCTTTTATCCGCAATTCAGCTAGGAGCTTCTGTGCCGCAATTCGCGATGGATCATTGTTGCAAAGGCAGGACCCTCCATCCATTTTGCCTTTGTGTGGGGCAAAACAACAGGGAATAGCGATTGATTTACGGATTTGCTCTAACACAGTATCGTCATCATCAGGGACTGTTTTAGAGGTCAATATTTCTGGTTTCCCGGTTTTCTTGTCAACAGTAACGATATAGAGGCGAGGAACTTCCTTCATTCTTAGATCGCCAAAGTAAGTCTTGCCGGTCTCAACCAGCTTTGTATCAACCAAGGGAGCAGTAAAGCAACAACAGGCCCAGCGAGGATGAGGGCAGAAAGTGGCTGGCGAATTATCTCGGTAGAGATCCATAAGGTCGCTTGGTATAAATTCTCGGTTTTTTGTTGGATGCATCTTGTCTGGATTTTGGGCAAAGGTTGCAACAATAGCGCCTGTTGAGGTCCCTGCAGCATCGGCCTTTCGCAAGATATCCATGATTTTGCATCTTTTGTCATAAATTTTTAACTCTTTATCCATCATATCTAGGATAGTTGCGCTTCCCATGCCACCAGTGCCTCCTCCAGAGAAGGCAAAACCGATTACAAAATCATCGTTGTCATAGATGTGATGCAGTTCATCTTTTTGGTCCATTTCTATACTTTGTGGTGCACCTCTATAACTGTCGTTTAAAAGAGAAACGGTTAGCTTATACTTTTGGCTTTCTGTGGAAAAAAGAGAGCTGGGTGCAGCAATCAATAAGCAAATACAAGTTAAAAGTTTTCTTGCCATTCTACCTCCTAGCTTCCATCAGAAGAAAATTCTGTTGAATCAGGAAAGATATGAATGTTTGAGAAATATTTCATCATTATTCAGCAAGATTGAACGGCGGTATTTCAAACTTTAGTTAAGAAAAAAGGATATAGTTTTTGCCTGAGCCCTATGAG